>JANMST010000286.1:0-6877 GCA_031389635.1 Acidimicrobiia bacterium
GGCACGTGATCATCGGAGCCAGCCTTCTGGCCGGGACGTTTGCCATCGCTGCTTCTTACCTAGAGCCGCTCTCGAATCTGATCCTGGCCTGCATGTTCGGATTTACCGCCTTCAGCTTCCCCCTCTACTCGCTGGCGATCAGCCATGTCAACGATGCGCTTCATCCCGAAAAGGTGATTCCGGCCAGCGCCGCCCTCCTGGGCATCTATGGAGTCGGGACGCTGATCGGACCCATCGGGACCTCGCTCGTCATCGAGGCGGTCGGCCCGCCCGGGTTCTGGCTCCTCGCCGGCGCCGCCCATGTGGCCCTCGGCCTCTACGGGTTCTATCGACTGGTCAAGCGCCGTCGACTCATAGAAGGCCATCATCTGCCTCCAATACCGATGAGCGCCTCCCCGCAGGCCGCCCTCCTCATCGAAGATACCGCCGAGATGCCCAGCGTTCAGCGGTAAACCCATCCGCCGATGCAGCAAATGCCAAAACAAATCCGCAGCCCGGTTAGGTTTTAGGGGATGACCCACCCCTCATGGTTGGACCGGCGCGCCCCCAGACTCCAGAAGCCGAGGACCAGGTTGGCGGCCGGATTCCTCTTATTGCTCACCATCCTCGTAACGATCTTTCCCACGGCAACGGCCGGGCAGGTCGACGAAGGCGCCGTCATCGTGCCGACCGGCCAGTTGGCCGCGGGGCTCTACCCGCCTTCGCAATGGGCCGCGTCAGATCACCTGCTATCGGTCAGCGAGGCCTCGGGCAAGAACCTGTCGATGGGTGGGCTCTGGCTCAATGTCAACGAACCCACCGACAACATCCTCCACCAGCTGGATCAGGTCTGGCTGGCAGGCGCCACCCCGTTCGTGAACATCCACGTCGATTGGCCCCCCGCGTTCATCCTGTCCGGATCGCTCGACACCGACATCGCCAACTTCGGATCGGCAATTGGCAGATGGTTGGCCCTCGGCGAGGGGCGGGCAGTCCTCCTTGCCCCGATGCCTGAGATGAACGGCGACTGGGTCCCGTACGGGATGGACCCGACCAACTTCGAAGACGCCTACCGCC
Organism: Acidimicrobiia bacterium; assembly: GCA_031389635.1. Taxonomy (GTDB): domain Bacteria; phylum Actinomycetota; class Acidimicrobiia; order Spongiisociales; family ZC4RG35; genus DATEEG01. The sequence goes on from JANMST010000286.1 coordinate 1,057, forward strand.
GGTTTCGCAGCGTCGCCGCTCAGTCCGGCGCCCAGGGAAGAGTGCGCTGGGTTTTTGCTCCCAACGGTTGGTCGACTCCACCGCACCAGATGGCGGACTACTACCCCGGAGCCGACGTTGTCGACCTGGTCGGTTTCTCTGCCTACAACTGGGGATCGGGCCAGGTCGGCTTCCAGTGGACCGCGGCCCCGGCAACCTTGTGTGCCCCCCTCAACGAGGCCCGCGGCTTCGCCCGCGAGAAACCGTTCCTGGTCGCTCAAACCGCCAGCGCCACCACCGGAGGCGACCGGGGCGCCTGGATCGCCAGCATGTTCGAGTTCCTCACCGACGATCCCAACGCCGTCGGTTTCCTCTACTTCGACATCGACAAGGAACGGGATTGGGCCATCTACGAAAACGGCGCCCTACCCGCCCAATGGCAACAAGGTATGCAATCGGCCCAGACGACATATCAGTTTCCCCTCGAGAACTGGTTCGCTCCCGGGCCACTCGTCGTGGATACAGTCAACGAGGTCTACCCCGGTTGTATCGGTGACATCGAGAAATCGCAGTTCCAGTTCGAGATCGAATGGTTGCTCTCGACCGAGATCACGGTCGGCTGTGGGAACTCATTGTTTTGCCCGACCAGGGCCGTGACCCGGGGTCAAATGGCGAGCTTCCTGGCCCGAGCCCTGAACTTGCCCGTGGCCGCAGCCGACTACTTCACCGATGACGCCGGATCTATCTATGAGGCCGACATCAATCGGGTGGCGACAGCCGGCATCACCGGAGGATGTGCGGCGGGCTCGTATTGCCCTGGCAGCGCCACCACCCGGGCACAGATGGCCACCTTTCTAACCAGATCCCTCGGCCTCCCCGGGTCGCCGACCGACTATTTCAACGACGATCTCGGATCGATCCATGAGGGAGACATCAACGCCGTCGCCCTTGCCGGCATCACCAACGGATGCACCGCCGGCACTTTCTGCCCGAATGCCACCGTGATTCGAGAACAAATGGCAGCCTTCCTCTATCGAGCTTTTTCGTGACCGGGCCTGGCTGATATACAATCAAGAGTCGACGCCAAACAGCCGATGCCCTTTCACCAATTCGATGGAGTCTCCGGCCTGATGCATAACTTGAGCACCTGCACATGTACTTGTTGCGCCTGCAAATTGCAGGGCAGGTGGTCACGACATTGACGCTTCGATAAAAACGACTCTTCAAGCAACCTCACCTCGACCCTGCGACCTCTCGCAGGGTTTTTTTGGTGCAGAATGCCTAGGTTTGAAAGGACTGAAATGACCACCAGCCAGAATTCCGAATCCAAGTCAAAGACGATCACAACCGAAGAGTTCCTCGAACGTCTCGACGAACTCGTCGTGGTAGACGTCAGATCCACAGCCGCCTACAACGGTTGGCGGTTGTCCGGCGAGGCCCGCGGAGGACACATCCCCGGTGCCGCGCTACTCCCCTACTCGTGGCTGTCGGGGCTTACCGACGAGGAACTGCTTCTGCTTCTCGAGAACAAGGGGATAGGCCAGAGCAGATCAATCGTGCTTTACGGCGACACTCCCGATCAAGCCGACGGGTTGCATCAGAAGCTGTCGGACTTCGGCTACACGGACATCGCTACCTATCGGGCCGGATTCGGAGAGTGGGCGGCGGACCCCACCCTGCCGGTGGAAGGCCTGGCCAAATACGAGAAGCTGGTCTATCCCGAGTGGGTACGGCAATTGGTCGCAGGTGACAACCCCGACACCTACGGAGGAAACGGATTCCTCCTGTTTCATGTCAACTTCGGAGTGCCCGAGGAATACGAGGAAGGGCATATCCCGGGGGCCCTGTACCTCGATACCAACTGGCTCGAATCTCCCGAAGACTGGAATCACCGCTCGCCGGAGGAACTCCAGGCCACCCTTGCGGCCCTCGGCGTGTCCGCCCAGACGACGGTGGTCCTCTACGGTCGCGACACTCTGGGCAATCCCAATGAGAGTGGGCCGAACGAGAAGTGGCCGGGCCGGCGAGCAGGGCAGATATCCGCTACCAGAGCCGCGGCGATTCTGATGTACGCCGGAGTGGAGGATGTGCGATTGCTCGATGGCGGCTACGACCGGTGGGTAACGAGCGGCTATCCGCTGGAGACGGCGCTTCTGTCCCCTGAACCGATCGAGAGCTTTGGAGGTTCGATCCCTCAGCGCCCTGACTACATCATCGACATCGACGACGCCAAACAGATCCTGGCTGATCGGGAAGGTGCTGCTCTGGTGAGCGTCCGGACGTGGAAGGAGCACATGGGAAAGGTGAGCGGGTACAACTACATCGAACCGGCCGGTCGCATCGCCGGTGATGTCTGGGGCAATTGCGGGACCGACGCTTATCACATGCAGCACTACCGCAGCATCGACAACACCATGCGGGCGTATCCCGAAATAGCTTCCAATTGGGAAGCCGCCGGCATCACTTCGGACAAATGGGTTGCCTTTTATTGCGGCACCGGTTGGCGAGCCAGCGAAACCTGGTTCTACGCATTCCTAATGGGTTGGGAGCGAATCGCCGTCTACGACGGTGGTTGGTTCGAGTGGAGCAAAGACCCCGAGAACAACCCCATCGAAGTCGGCGAACCCGCCGACGAAGCCGCGGCGTAGCAGAGCCGTAACCTTTGTCCCCCAAAAAGAAACGCGTAGCTCTTTGTCCCCCCGCCGGCAGATGGGGGGAAGGTACCGCTGGCTGCTTCAAAGAACGCGTAGCCCTTCTTGAAGCGAGGAGACAAAGTCTTCGCCTCGTCGGCACGCACAGCGCTCCTACGAGGCGAAGATTTGGAAGTCGGTGCCGAAGCGGTCTGCTATCTCGATGCATGACTGGAGATCGGGGTGGCGCACTACCACCATTCCGTCTCCGATCAATTGCTGCCTCCAGTTGCGCCGCGGCGAACCGAGCGGGTTTAGCTCGATCGCAGCAACGTAGGCGCCGTACTCGACAAGGAGACGATCGAGGCCTTCGTGGCGCTGGATCCGACCGCTTCCCACTGCCCGTTTGAAAATGACGGCAACGTTGTAACGCCGGTCCAGAGGCTGGCTGAACTTTCCGGTGATTACAGCTTCGGCCCACCCGGTGAAGAGGTCGATTTCGGACGCGAAGTTCATCGCATCCACCGTCCGACCACCCGGAGGTCGGGCTCCGATCTCACCGAAGATTGCTTCACCATCCGGTTTGAGATACCACTCCATATGAGTGAAGCCGTCGCGAAATTTCATGGCCTCGAGCACGCGCAAGCCCAGTTTCTTGCCCACCTGAAGATGAGCGACATCCGGATCTCGCAGAACCACCGTCTGCTGGCTGATCCACTCGTTCTGCTTTCCGATAAGCGGACGGGGCCGGTACCAACAGATGTTGTAGAAGAGAACCCTGCCGCCCGAGCAGATCGTGTCGAACGTGAACTCTTCGCCTTCGATGAACTCCTCGACGCTGACCTCGTCGATATGACCGAGCGCACGAGTGATGGTCTCAACCTGGCCAGGTTCGTTCACCCGGTAGGTGTCGGTCGAACCTGCCCCGGCAATGGGTTTGACGATCGCCGGATAGCCGACATGCTCGAGCGCGGCCCACACCTCACGGGCCGTGCGGGCGCTGTAGTGGTGGGGCGTGCGAATCCCGGTGGCGTCGAGCACCTGCTTCATCGCCTCTTTGTCTCGGAAGGGAACGGTCTCGACCTCTGACATGCCCCGGATCCCAAGGGCCTCTCGAATTCGGGCTGCCAGGATCATCAGGGGCTCCCACAACGACTCCACGATGTCGACCTGGATTCGCTCTGCGATCGCGACGGCGGTCGAGATCACCGACCCCGGATCGGCAAAGTCGACCTGGTAATAAGCGGCGAGCGCGTGGCGAGCTTTGTCGGGGAGCGCCTGATCGGGTTGATCACCGAGGCCGATCACCGTCGCACCCACCTCGGACAGCCCTCTCACAAAGTCGGTCATCTCGGTCGGAAAACCCGGTGAGAGGAAGAGCACGTTCAAGCCAGTTCAATCCTCACAGAACTCACGATGGTCGCGAGCGCCTCCTCGACGCGGGCCGTTTCGGAGTGTCGGACGATGACGTACCCCTCGCCTTCATAGTGCCCCGTCGGTGATTGTCCTTGTTCGGGAAGCTTGACCTCGATCACCAGACCCGCCACCTGAAGCTGGGCGTCATCGAGGCCGTGGATAGCACGCACCTTCCCGTCACCCTGACCACGAAGGTAGGCGGCGCCCACTGCGTATCGACGCTCCGGTGGATCGAACTCTCCAAAAATCATCAAGCGCGCCCAGGCCGAATAGAGATCGAAGTCGTGAGCGTACGAGATCAGAGTTGAGAACTGCGCTCCGGGAGGCCTGACAGCAGCCTCGGAGATGGCGATCGAGCCGTCCGATCGCCGGAACCACTCCATGTGGACCAGGCCCGTATCGAGCCCAAAAGTGGCGATTGCCGCCGGCCCAGCTTCGCCGATGGCGGCGTATTCAGGCCCCGAGATGTCACGCGGCAATACGACCGCCCACTGGATCCAGGGATTCTCCATGACCTCGAGCGGAGTCGGGTGGTACTGGCTGATGTTCCACCAGCGAGGCTTGCCATTCACAAACACGCAGTCGAAAGCGTGTTCATCTCCCACGATGAATTCCTCCAGGAGGGTGGGATGATCGGGTTCTGGGGGTGACCATTGCAACCAGTCCCGGGCCTGATCGGAGTTGTTGATCCGAAAGGTATTCCGAGAGCCCGAACCGGCCGGAGGCTTGGCCACCACCGGAAAACCGACTTGCTCGATGAACGACATCGCCTCGTCGGGTCTCCCTACCAGATGGTGTTTGGCGCAGGGCAACCCGGCTTCATTGAGGATCCTCTTCATTCGATCCTTATCGCGGAAATTGCGGGCGGTCTCGACGTCGATGCCGGGAATGCCGAGTGCCCGGCGAACTCCTGCCATCGGAACCTAAAGCTCCTCCAGTGGACCCATCAGGCAATCGATCGGGCCTAACTGAGATCCGATCGCCTTGACGGCGGCGACAAGCTGGACCGGGTCGAGCGCATCGGACACCCGGTAGTGAGCCGCAAGGCGATCCCGGATCCCGGCCGGTAGACGTTCGGCCAGCTCGTGGCTCACCAGTCCGAGCGACACCCCTGGTTGGGCGAGGGCCGCGGAAAGGAAACGCGCGGTCGCAGGCAGGAAATAGGGGGCGACGAAGACCACACCCGGCACCCCCGCACGCTAGCGGCGGTCGCCCAGCCGCGGCCACTCGTCGACGGCGGCCGTGGAGCCGGGGGGCGGTCTCCGATCGGACGTGACACAATCGACGTTGTGCGGGTGATGTTCGTTTCGTCGGAGGTGGCGCCCTATTCAAAGACCGGGGGCCTCGGAGATGTCTCCGGCGCTTTGCCTGCCAGTCTGCAAGCGCTGGGCCATGACGTAACAGTTGTGACACCGCTCTACTCGAGCGTCAGAGACGGTGGACACCACTTGCACAGGGTCTTCGACGCGATTGCGGTCCCGGCCGCCGACAACCATGAGTTCGCCGCCTACCTGGCCGACGATGGCCGGACCTGGTTCGTCGACTTTCCGGCTCTCTACAGCCGGCCAGCCCTCTACACCAATGATCCCGACGAACATCTCCGGTTTCTATTCCTGACCCATGCCTCGATCGAACTGTCCAGGAGGCGAGGGTGGGGCCCGGCCATTGTTCACGGCAACGACTGGCAGACCGGCCTGCTCCCGCTCTACCTCAAGAGCATCTATGCCGACGATCCGCTTTTCTCATCGACCAGAAGCATTTTCACGATCCACAACCTCGGCTACCAGGGAGTCTTT
>JANMST010000316.1:0-2566 GCA_031389635.1 Acidimicrobiia bacterium
GAAGACGGTTCCGGGAGGTTCGTCGGGTTGTTCCGACGAGAGGAAGCGGTACGGGCATATCACCGGGCACTGGGCAATCGCACCGACCGTGAACTAGGCCGTCGTCGTCTGGATCAACGTACCGATCCGGGGGTCGCCTACACCATGCGGAGCAAACTTGATGCCCCTCCGTCGCAACGTGCCGGTGTAGAGGCTCTCGTTCTGGAATCGGTCAGCGATGAACGTTGCCATCACGGTGCCGAGCATCAACGGGAGCACCAGGCCATAGTCCCGTGCTCCAGTGAGCTCGAAGGCGATCATCATCGCCGTCAAAGGCGCCCGGGCCACAGCTGCGATCACCGTCGCCATCCCGACCAGAGCGAGCGAGCCCGGTTTCAGAGTTCCGAAACCCCAGATTGGCTCCAACAGTCGGCCCAGCCCGGCACCGAGGCTTGCTCCGATGAAGAGACTCGGAAAGAACGCTCCACCGGCCGCTCCCGAAGTTGTGGTGAAGGCGGTCGCCACCAATTTGGCGAGGGCGATGAGGACAAGTGCCCACCAGACCGTTCCCGCTACGCCCGCCCTCTCCACCAGATCCGACTCGACCAGGATGCGGCTCAAGAACTCCTGGCCCGTTCCGAGCACATCCGGCTCGGCGAGGCCGATGGCGCCGACCACCAGACCGAAGATCACGGGGCGCCAGCCTTTCAGGTTCGGACGCGCAATTCCCCAGCGGTCCAGCAGGTCGACACCGCGGAGCAGGCCGAGTCCGGCAAACGCGGCCACTGCCGAAAGCAACAAAAAGACAATGAGCTGCCGCGGATCCTCCAGCGTGTATGAAGCTGCCCTGATGGTCAGCTCCTCACCGACGATGCTGCGGCTGGTGATGGCGGCCACGACCGAAGCGATAACGATTGCGGAAAGATGGCGAACGGCGAAGCTGCCGAGGATCACCTCCATCGCGAACAGCATTCCTGCGATCGGGGCATTGAAACTGGCTCCGATTCCGGCTCCGGCCCCGGCGGCCACCAGGCTTCTGATCTGATCGGGACCGAGATGGAAGAACCGGGAGATCACGGATCCGATGGCGGCTCCAATCTGGACGATCGGGCCCTCGCGACCACCGGATCCACCTCCACCCAGGGTGAGGGCCGTCGCCACGATCTTGGCCGGAACCACTCGCCCCCGAATGCGTCCATCGCGTACACCCAGGGCGGCGATCACGTCCGGTACTCCGTCCCCCTCGATTTCGGGGGCGAACCGCTTTGCCACCCACCACGCCACCAGGAATCCCAGCGGGACCGCGATCAGCACCCACCACCGCTGTCCACCGACCAGGCCCTCGAGGGTGTCGAAACCTTCGGCGATGCCGTCGATCACCAAGACAAGGGCTGCGGCTCCAACCCCGACCCCAACCCCGACCAGAGCTGAGAGGGCCAGGAAGCCAGTGGTGTCGCGGTCTGTGATGACATCGACCGCGGGAAGCTGGCGCCAGCGACGAACAAAGGCCCTCACATTGGAACCTTAAAGACTTGCCAGCGAAGCTCGGACATTGGAATCTGGTGCACATCAAGCTCTCCGACGTCAACCAGGTCGCCCTCGCCCGCTTCGTCTCCCGCACCGGCGGCGAGGCTGCCTTCTTCGTCGGAATCTGGGGCAAGGCGTCGTTCGAGTTCAACGCAACGCCGACAGAGTTGGCCTGGGTGATGGCGGCGCTCGGAGTCGCTTCCCTGATCGGATCGGCCGCGGCTGGTCTGGCAGTGGACCGTCTCGGACCGAGAAAAGTCCTGATCCTCAGCGAGCTCGCCTTCATCCCGGCGGTCCTGGCGGTGACCCTGGCCACCTCGATCGCCGGCTTTGCAGTCCTCGTCTTCTTCACCGGCTTGCTGAGCGCCCCGGTCTACACGGCGGTGGCTTCTATGGCGCCGTTTCTGACATCCGACCCTGCCCGGCTGTCCCTCATCAACAGTCGGATCGAGACCGGAAGCTGGGCAGCCTTCATCGTGGGCCCGGCGGCAGGGGCGCTCCTGGCCGACATGGTGTCATTGGATTCGATCTTCGTTCTCGATGCCGCGACTTCTCTCGTCGGGGTCCTCCTGGTCCTCCCAATCAAGTTGCGGCCACCGGTAGCGCAGGAGGAGCGATCGGGGTTCTTCGCCGAACTTGTTTCGGGCATCCGCTACTCGGCGTCCCGACCCGCCCTGAGGTTCATGCTCGTGGCCGGAACCAGCGTGTGGCTCGCCTACGGAGCCTTCAACAGCCTCGAACCGCTCTTCTACCGGGAAGTGCTGAAGACCGGTCCGGCGGCTTTGGGGTGGATGAACTCTGTGTTCGGTGTGGGGATGGTGGCAGGGACGGTGCTGGTGCCGCGACTGTCCTCTTTCTGGTGGCGGGCACCGGCGCTACCAGTGCTGGTGGCCCTCAACGGCGCCGCCGGCCTCATCTACGTTGCGACCGACCGGCTCTGGGTGGTCGCGATCGGAGCGTTCTGCTGGGGATGGGTGATCGGTATCCTCTCGCCGGTCTACCGAACGCTCGTCCAGTCGGTGACACCGGATCATCTAATGGGCCGGGTGCAGGGCGCCAG
>JANMST010000326.1:0-6319 GCA_031389635.1 Acidimicrobiia bacterium
TCCCAGACCTGGGGACGCTGGCGTTCCACCATTCGCTTGGCCGACTTGATGTTCTGGGCGAGGTCGCGGTCGACGAGGCGCTTCATCACGAACGGCTTGAACAGTTCCAGAGCCATCACCTTGGGCAGACCGCACTGGTTGAGCTTGAGCTGGGGACCAACCACGATGACCGAACGGCCCGAGTAGTCGACTCGCTTTCCAAGCAGGTTCTGACGGAACCGGCCCTGCTTTCCCTTGAGCATGTCCGACAGCGACTTGAGGGCGCGGTTGCCTGGGCCCGTCACCGCACGGCCGCGCCGGCCGTTGTCGAACAACGCGTCGACGGCTTCCTGCAACATCCGCTTCTCGTTGTTCACGATGATCTCGGGTGCCCCGAGGTCGAGCAGTCTCTTCAACCGGTTGTTGCGGTTGATGACACGGCGGTAGAGGTCGTTGAGGTCGGAGGTGGCAAAGCGACCGCCGTCCAACTGAACCATCGGCCGGAGATCCGGTGGGATCACCGGGACGGTCTCGAGGATCAGATCGCGGGGACGGTTCTTGCCCTCCCAGAACGGACGGACGACCTTCAACCGCTGCGTGGCCCGCTGCCGCTTCTGGGCCGAGTTGGCCACGAGGTGCTCCTGGAGGAGGGCCATCTCGGCGTCGAGATCGAGGTGGTCGAGAAGGCTCTTGACGGCCTCGGCCCCCATGCCGCCCTGGAAGTAGCCCTCGTAGCGGTCGGAGATCGCTCTCCACAACTGCTCGGACTCCACCAGTGCCTTGGGGGTCATGGTCCGGAAACTGTCGTAGGCATCCTGGACGAGATCGATCTCGCGCTGCGCCCGCTCTTCGCGCTCTCGCATTTCCTTGTCGACTTCACGCCGCCGGGCCGAGATCTCCTGGCTCTTGGCGCCGCCTTCTTCCATCGCGCCGAGCTCGACCTCGAGCCGCTCCAGGCGCGCCTTCTTCCACTCGTCAAACTCCTCCTGGACCACCTGGCACTCCTGGCGCATGGTGTCTTCCAGTTCGGCGAGGTCCTTGTGGCGCTTTTCGGTATCGACGCCGGTGATCAGGTACGCGGCGAAGTAGATGACCTTTTCCAGTTCCTTCGGCGACATGTCGAGCAGGTAGCCGAGCCGGCTGGGGACGCCCTTGAAGAACCAGATGTGGGTGACCGGAGCCGCCAGTTCGATGTGGCCCATCCGCTCGCGGCGGACTTTGGAGCGCGTGACTTCAACGCCACAACGCTCGCAGATGATCCCCTTGTATCGGATCCTCTTGTACTTGCCGCAGTAGCACTCCCAGTCGCGCTGGGGGCCGAAGATCCGCTCATCGAACAGACCTTCCTTCTCCGGGCGAAGAGTGCGGTAGTTGATCGTTTCCGGCTTCTTGACCTCGCCGTACGACCAGGCACGAATCTGGTCGCTCGAAGCGAGCCCGATCTTCAACTCATCAAAAACCTGTCTTACCAATTCACTTCTCCTGCTTCTAGCGTCTGGCGTCTAGGGTCGGGCGTGTCTTCAAAATCAGTCAGCTTCGGGCCGTTCCGGTCGGGAAAGGTCGATACCGAGCGACTCCGAAGGTCGGAACGAGTCCTCCTCCAGGTCTCTCAACTCGACTTCCTCACCGGCGGACAGCATTTCGACGTTCAGGCAAAGGCTCTGCATCTCCTTGACCAGCACACGGAACGACTCGGGGATGCCCGGCTCGGGGATGTTGTCTCCCTTGACGATGGCCTCGTAGACCTTGACCCGGCCCTGGACATCGTCGGACTTGATGGTCAGGAGCTCCTGTAGGGCATAGGCGGCGCCATATGCCTCGAGTGCCCAGACTTCCATCTCACCGAAGCGCTGCCCGCCGAACTGGGCCTTACCGCCCAACGGCTGCTGGGTGATCATCGAGTAGGGGCCTGTCGAACGGGCGTGGATCTTGTCGTCCACGAGGTGGACCAGCTTCAGCATGTAGATGAAGCCGACGGTGATGGGTGAATCGAAGGGCTCACCGGCTCGTCCGTCGAGGAGGATTGCCTTGCCCGACTCGCCGACTAGCTGGATGCCGTCGCGGTTGGGAAGCGAATTGGCCAGCACCGCCGCCAGTTCGTCTTCCTTGGCACCGTCGAACACGGGCGTGGCCACTTTGGTCCAGGAGGCGGTGCCGCCCGCGGCCGGGCTGTCCGACTTGAACGGCTTCCAACCGGCGGCCGCCGCCCATCCGAGATGGGTTTCGAGCACCTGTCCGAGGTTCATCCGGGACGGCACCCCGAGCGGTGACAAAATGATGTCCACCGGTGTCCCGTCTTCCATGAACGGCATGTCCTCCTCGGGGAGGATTTTCGAGATGACACCCTTGTTGCCGTGGCGGCCGGCCAGCTTGTCTCCCTCGGAGATCTTCCGCTGCTGGGCCACGTAGACCCGAACCAGCTCGTTCACCCCGGGCGGCAGGTCGAAACCCTCGGCTCGCTTGAAGACCTTGACGGCGATGACCTTGCCCGATTCGCCGTGGGGCACTTTGAGAGAGGTATCGCGGACCTCCCGCGCCTTCTCACCGAAGATGGCCCGCAACAAACGCTCTTCCGGTGTGAGCTCGGTCTCACCCTTTGGTGTGACCTTGCCGACCAGATAGTCACCGGGACCCACTTCTGCTCCGATGCGGATGATGCCGTCTTCGTCGAGGTTGGCCAGGATCTCCTCGGCGACATTGGGGATGTCCCGGGTGATCTCTTCGGCTCCGAGCTTGGTGTCGCGGGCATCAATCTCGTGCTCCTCGATGTGGATCGAGGTGAGCATGTCGTCCTTGACCAGCTTCTCGGAGATGATGATGGCATCCTCGAAGTTGTGGCCCTGCCAGGGCATGAAGGCAACAAGGAGGTTCCGGCCCAGGGCCAGTTCACCCATCTCGGTCGACGGGCCGTCGGCCAGGACCTCGCCGGCCTTGACCTTGTCACCTTCTCTGACCAGAGGCTTCTGGTTGATGCAGGTGCCCTGGTTGGAGCGCTCGAACTTGTCGAGACGCATGGTGTGCTTCTTGTTGGTTTCCTTGTCCTTGACGATGATGTGATCGCCGGTGACCTCGACCACTTCGCCGGCTACCGGGGACAGGATCATGTCGCCCGAGTCACGAGCAGCCCGCGACTCAACACCGGTGCCGACCAGGGGTGCATCGGACTTGAGGAGGGGAACCGCCTGACGCTGCATGTTCGAGCCCATCAGGGCCCGGTTGGCGTCGTCATGCTCGAGAAATGGAATCAGGGCCGTCGAAACCGAGATGATCTGCTTGGGCGACACATCCATGTAGTCGACGTCCTTAGGCGAGACTGAATCGACCTCACCCGCTCCCCCGGCCTTGCGGACCAAGACCCTGGGATTCCGGAAGTGGCCATCCTCCTTGAGGGGAGCATTGGCCTGAGCGATGACGTAGCGCTCTTCCTCGATGGCCGTGAGGTAGTCGACCTTGGTGCTGACCTTCCCGGCAACGACTTTCCGATAGGGAGTCTCGATGAAGCCGAACCGGTTGACCCGGGCATAAGTGGCCAGCGAGCCGATGAGACCGATGTTCGGACCCTCGGGCGTCTCAATCGGGCACATACGCCCGTAGTGGGATGGGTGAACGTCACGGACTTCGAATCCGGCACGCTCACGCGACAAACCTCCGGGGCCTAACGCCGACAGTCGACGGCGATGAGTGAGACCGGCCAGTGGGTTGGGCTGGTCCATGAACTGGCTCAACTGCGAAGTCCCGAAGAACTCCTTGATCGCGGCAGTGACCGGACGGATGTTGATCAGGCTCTGGGGCGTGATGGCATCCGGGTCCTGGGTGGTCATTCGCTCCTTGACGACCCTCTCGAGCCGGGTGAGACCAACCCTCACCTGGTTCTGGATCAGTTCACCGACCGTGCGAATTCGGCGGTTGCCGAAGTGATCGATGTCATCGGTGTTGACTTTGACCTCGACCTTGAGATGCGTGACCATCGTCTGCTTGCGGGCGTGCAGCGCCACGAGGTACTTGATGGTGTCGACGATGTCTTCGTCGCGCAGCATCTTGGTGTCTGTGTCGGACTCGTCGTTGAACTTCTGGGCGACCTTGTAGCGACCGACCTTGGTGAGGTCGTAGCGCTTGGGGTTGCGAAAGAGGGTCTGGATGAGACTTCTGGCCGATTCCACGGTGGTCGGCTCGCCCGGTCGCAGCTTGCGATACAGGTCGACCAGGGCTTCGTCCTTGTCATGGGCGGTATCGCGCTCGAGGGTATTGCGAATCGACTCGGCACCGTCAAACAGGTCGAGGATCTCCTGATCGGTCTCGGCAATGGAGAGGGCGCGAAGGAAGGCAGAGACGTACTGGCGGCGCTTGCGGTCGACCCGCACGCCGATCGTATCGCGCTTGTCGGTGTCGAACTCGAGCCAGGCACCGCGGCCGGGGATGATGCGGCCCGAGTAAATCATGCGGTCGGTCCCCTTGTCGGGGGTCTCGTCGAAGTAGACGCCCGGGGAACGGACCAGCTGGGAGACGACGACGCGCTCGGTGCCGTTGATGACGAAAACGCCGTTCTCGGTCATCATCGGGAAGTCCCCGAGGAAAACTTGCTGCTCTTTGATCTCGCCGGTGCCCCGGTTCATGAATCGGGCAGTGACGAAGAGTGGCCGGGCGTAGTTCTGATCCCGTTCCTTGCAATCGTCGAGGGTCAAGGGCGGCTCACCGAACCGGTGGTCGGTCAGTTCAAGAGCAAGCGAGCCAGTGAAGTCCTCGATGGGCGAGATCTCTTCGAAGATTTCTCGTAGCCCTTCATCGAGGAACCACTTAAACGACTCGTGTTGGACAGCCAGAAGATCAGGAAGTGGAAGGACCTCGGGGATCTTGGCGAAAGAAAGGCGTTCAGCGACGCGCGAAGCCAACGGGAGCCTCCTTGGGGTGTTTCCGGAACCAGCAACAGACTATGCTAGCAGACGCGCAAGCACACCCCAAACGGCGTTCTTAACGTTGCGTCCGTGCGGGAAGCACGGGGCGCCGACCCTCTTGGGCGAAGCTCACTCTATCTCAGGAACGGGAAATCCGTCAAGGCTTTCTGCGTGGTGCGTTCTGCGTAAGGATCGAACCTCTAAGCCAATTCCGATACGCACCACGCATTACGCACCACGCAGAACGGATTTACTCTCCCGGGCATGGACGTTCCCTTCCTTCCGACCCCGCTGCGAAGGACCCCGACCAACCAGGCAGCCAATCTGGCCGAGGCGGTTTTGGTGCAGTGGGCCCGTCAGTTCCGAAACGTGGAGACCGAAACCGGGCTCACCGTCGAGCGCCTCGAACTCCTGGCGCTGCTCGACCATGAAGGACCGCTCACGGCCGGTGAGCTTTCGGAGGAATTGCGAGTCAGCCGGCCCGCCATCACCAGGATGGTGTCGGGTCTCGAGGAGGACGGCCTGGTCCGCCGATCGACCAACATGCTGGACGGCCGCAGCGTCGTGACTCGCATCACCCCCGCCGGCCGCCGGATGCTCAACCGGGGCCGGGCCAACCGCGTCCGGGCCATGGCGGTCCGAATGCGCGGAAGAAGCGAACGGGAACTGGGCCAGATCGAGACCGGGCTGCGGCTCCTGGAAGAGCTGCTGGAGGACTGACGTTCAGGCATCTGGGCTCGCCTCACGTCACACGTCTCACGTCTCACAGGTAGGAACGTGGGACGTGAGACGAGGGACGTGAGACGGGCCCTAGCCGCGCAAGCGGCGAAGCCGTCCGATGGCGGCCCGCAACGTCTCCTCGTCTTTGCAGAAGGCGAAGCGAACCAGGTCCTTGGCTTCCGACTTGTCGTGGTAGAAGGCGCTGGGCGGAATCGCCGCGACGCCAACTTCGTCGATCAAGTGGTTGACGAAGGCGACGTCGTCGCCGAGACCAAATCCGGAGTGGTCGGCCATCATGAAGTAGGTGCCTTCGGGAGCGAAGACCTTAAGCCCGATGCCGTCGAGACCTTCCGCCAGGAGGTCGCGCTTGATTCGATACGAAGACGCCAGCTCGTCGAAGTACTCCCGGGGAGCGGCGAGGGCGATAGCGGCTGCGTGCTGGAGCGGTGTGGCTGTGGCGAACGTCAAGAACTGGTGAGCGGCCCTAACCCCGGCCGTCAGATCAGCTGGCGCCACCGCCCAACCGATCTTCCAACCTGTCAGCGAGAAGGTCTTGCCCAGAGACGACAGGGTGACGGTGCGCTCCCACATACCGGGGAGCTCGGCGAGCGACAGGTGCTCTCCGTCGAAGACCATGTGCTCATAGACCTCGTCGGTGATGGCGATCAGGTCATGTCGACGGCAGAGGTCGGCGATCGCCTCCAACTCGACTCTGGTGAACACCCGTC
>JANMST010000333.1:0-2084 GCA_031389635.1 Acidimicrobiia bacterium
CGACGATCTCGCCGTTCTCAACCTCGATCCAACCGCGGAGCACGTTGGCGAACCGGAAGCCATCCGATTGCCGCAGCCCCTCCAAGTCGTCGAGGAGGTCAGGAGGAGGCTGGTCGTAGTGGGCGACCCCGAGCGTGATCGGGATCTGCATCATCCCCTCGAATGCGCCCGGTGTGATCCAAGAGACTGGCGTGATCGATGACTCGAATCGCATGATGACGTGTCCCTTTTTTGAAGTTCATTCACACAATCGCGAATGGGCCCGAGGCTGCGGGCCACGATGGCACAGGTGTGGTCCCATCCGGCGGGGCATCTCCCCTTGGTACCGGCGGCTCCGTGCGACAATCGCGCATGCGATCGGAGGTCTGGTTCCGTGTCGGTGGAGTCTGCGCCATGTTGGGTGGCGCCTGTTGGGTTGTGAAGAGCGGTTCCATCCTGCTGACGGGAATTCAGCCACCGTTCCTCTTTGAAGTCGCCCCAGTGCTATTCGCCTTCGGCCTGGTTGGACTTCACGCCCGGTTAAGTGGGGGCGGTGGAATCCCGGCAGGCATCGGCCTGACGCTCGCCATCCTCGGCGGCGGGTTGGCGGTTGTCGCCCTCGTCTCCAACGCACCCACCTCGAGCGAGGACTTTTCTCCGGTGATATTTGGAGCCTTCCTCACCAATTTGGCCGCCCTGATGTTCCTCGGGGTCGCCACTCGTCGGACGGGTGCTTTTCCTGCTCCCTGGAGGTCGCTGCCTCTTGCGATGGGTGTGTTGACCTTCCCGCTCATAGCGGTCGGCGGAATACTCGAGTCCATCTCGGAAGGGCTTCTGGAACTTCCGCTGCTCGTGATCGCCACCGCCTGGATTTGGACCGGGTCTCTCATTCTGGCCTCACCGGTCACAGTGCCTAGAAATTCTCACCTCCCCGTACCGGAGCCCGAGTCAGTCCGCCAACCGAAGCATCAGCACCGAGGCGAAAGCTGATCACGCGGACGGCTCAACGCTCATCAGACGTCCTCACTGCCCACCTCAGACCCCTCTCGCTTGACAGAGAGGAGCCATTTTGCGCTCCCGTCTTCCGGGTTGACAGGTCCTCGGTCGATGGCTGACAGGGTGGTTGACATTGAAATTGGAGGGGTGCGAAAAGCAAAGGTGGCACTGGCGACAGGTCCGGGTCGCGGTCTCGGCGGGTGGTGGCAAGGCCGGGCACGAGGTAGCGATCCCGGCCGTCATCGGTGTTGGCCACACCGATCCGAAATGAGAGCGTCCCTTCAGGTCCGCTCGGTCTTCTGCTCCTGTGTTTGGGGACGCAGCAGAGCTCCAGTAAGACTGGACACATGACCGTCGTCCCAGCGCACCTCCACCGAGTCGTGGCGGAGGTCGATGACAACGCCCGCCCGGGGTCGCTGGCCGGACTTCTTATCAGTCGAAGGATCGCCGATCGGTCATCGAAATTCGCCGATTAGAAGACTCCCAAGGATTTCTCTAAGGAACCCTTCGATCAGGTCATCTTGAAGTGCGAGGGCGCTCATCAGCATCCGTCCGAGCCTGAATGGGGCCACATCATCGAACGGGGATTAGTCATGCGTCCCTACTCGAGGAAAGCCTCTATTCAGCTTGATGCGGCCCGTTCTGTGTTTTCGAGGCTTGCTCTGATGTCTTTGATCCGGCGGTAGAGCCGGAGGGGGTGTCCGGGGGCGGGGATGAAGCCGTGGTGCCGGTAGAAGTCGGCTGCTTGCTTGTTGATGGCGTCCACCACTGTGAGTCTGGCGGCGGCCGACTCGCCGGCGGAGAGGGCTTTGCGGAGAGCTTCGGTCAGAAGCAACCCACCTAACTCCCGGCCCTGGTGGTGGTGGTCGACGGCGAGACGGGCCAGCAGGACCATACCTACCGGGTAGCCGGGTACGCCCCGCACCAACCGGGTTGGAGCCTTCTCCCTGAGGACCGATCCTATGGTGAGACTGAAGTAGCCGACTATCCGGCGGCCTTGGATCAGGAGGAAGGTGCGGGCGGTGTCCATCTCCTGGGCGGCCAGGGCATGCCGGTGCAGCCAATCGTCAAGCTCTTCGCTTTCGGACTCGAAGCCGGTCACATCGTGA
>JANMST010000335.1:0-3250 GCA_031389635.1 Acidimicrobiia bacterium
ATCCGCACGAGGTGATAGAGGTCGCCGTACAGCTCGGGGTACACCTCCGGTTGAAGAATGGTCTCGAGCACTCCCAACTTCGAGACTTCCTTCGAGCGGAAGCTCTCTGGATCGTCGAGCACTTCTCCGTCGCGGTTGCCAAGGATGTTGGTGGAGTACCACCCCCTGATTCCCAGCATCCGCGCTTTGAGACCGGGGGCGATCATGGTTTTGAGAAGGGTCTGCCCGGTCTTGAAATCCTTACCGATGATCGGCACCCCCCGAATCGCTGCGAGCTCTTCCATTGCAGGGAGGTCGACCGTCAGGTTGGGAGCACCGTTGGCGAACGGAACTTCCGACTGCAGGGCGGCGTACGCATATATCTGTGAGGGAGAGATCTCGGGATCGTTCTGCTTCAACCCTGCCTCGAAGGCGGCCAGATCGCGGTGAACCGGGGCCTGCTCGTGGTACGCCTCGGTCGAGCCACACCAGACCATCACCAGACGCTCGCATTTGTGCTCGGTCCGGAATCTTTCGATGTCCTCCATTAGTAGTTCGGCTTGGTCCATTTTGTTCGTGGCTGGCTTGACCTGGTCGAAGTTCTCCAGCCGCTTTACCCAGTCCGACGAGAACACCGCCGGCATCGGCCGGATGGTGCGGAGCTCATCGCCGACCGACTCGAGATCCTTCGGTTGCAACACGCCGGCTTTCATCGCAGCCGCGTAGGCATCGTCGGAGTAGGGATCCCACCCGCCGAACTCGAGATCGTTGAGGTCGGCCAGGGGGACGAAGTCTTTGATCATGGGATTTCGCTTCTCGGTTCGCTTGCCGAGGCGGATGTGACCCATCTGGGTCAGCGAACCGACAGGGACGGCGTATCCCTTACGGACTGCCAGCACTCCCGAGTAGAACGTCGTAGCGACTGCTCCCATGCCCGGTGTGAGAACTCCGAGTTTTCCGGTGGGGGCGTCGATCTTGGCTGGTCCAGGCATTCTTGATCTCTCCTCCGATTCGAGTGCAGGCTAGGAGTCCTCGATCCGGCCGCGGAATCGGGGCGGTTGTAGAGTCGAACGCGGTGGAACTCGCAGGCTCGATGCGGGACCCGGAGCCGATTAGAGCAGCGGTTGACTTTGCCCTCTTGGCTGATGCGGTCCAGGCCGTGCAGGGAAAGCTCTTCATCCTCGGGGGTGGATGGGACACCCTGTATGTCTCGTCGTTCCCAGCCCGTCACCCCTCTTTGGCGATCGGCCTGCGGGTCAAGGTCCCATGGAGCGTCACCGGTTCGTCGCTGCGGATCGCTGTCGAGCTTCAGGATGCCGACGGGGCCAAACTTCTACCGGGTGGGCAGGTTGTCCATGTCGTCAACATCAGCCGGCGGTCTGGAAAGATGGATCGGGCCGACATCGGCCTGGTCCGGTCGTTCACCTTCAACAATCTTCAGTTCGAGAGTCAGGGCGACTACTCGTTCGTGATCTCGATCGACGAGGAGATTGCTGCGCGCTTGCGTTTCTCGGTGAGGACCCGGCGATGAAGGTTCCGATGTTCCCGCTCGGTTCGGTCGTCTATCCGTTTACCGCAATCCCGATCCGGGTTTTTGAACCCAGGTATCAGGCGTTGCTCGATCGGGTGCTGGGGGAGGATCGTTCGTTCGGGATGGTCCTTATCGAACGGGGGCCCGAGGTCGGGGGTGGGGACGTGCGTTTCTCAACCGGAACGATGGTCCGGGTGATCGCTGTCAACCCGATCCCGGGCACGGATGATCGGGCCGTGGTGGTCGCCGGTTTCAAACGGATCCGGGTGGTCGACTGGCTGCCAGACGATCCTCATCCGATGGCCGAGGTCGAGGACTATCCGGACAGCGAAGTCGATCCTCTGGTGGACATTGAGCCGGCAATGTGCTCGCTGCGGAGGGTCTTTGCCCTCGCTTCCGAATTGGGATCAGATGTCTCGGGCATCGAATTGGAGCTGGCCGACGACCCCCTGGCCGCTTCATACCAACTCGCCGCCCTCTGCCCGCTCAGTGCCCTCGACTCGCAGCGGTTGCTGGAGGCGAGCGGGGCTGGCGCCCGCCTCGACCTGGCCCGAGCCATGCTCGACGACCGAGCGGAACTATTGCGAATCGAACTTTCGGCGTCATGATGTTTGGGGTTTGAGGTTTGAGGTCAGAGGTTCGAGGTAGAACGCGGGCTCGCATCGCCTCAAGGCTGGGCTTTTTCGAATCTCGAACGTCTAGACGCCACCGGGGTGGCCCACCTCGAACCACAAACTTCGAACCTCGAACTTCTTTTCCCCTTCGGTTCAGATTCCTGCCGGCTCCGCCGATAAACACTTTGCCCATTCCGCCTGTAGCCAGGGAGTGGCGCTAACCGGTCTGGCGGCCTTCACGGCTGACCAACCGGGGCGTTCAGGGATACGGGTTATCAGGGCGCTGGCACAACCTGGTCGCCCTGATCGAGGCGCTGACCAAGGCCAAGCCGGCGGCGAGCAAGGGTGTTTATCTGCGCAAGATCGCCGTCTCCAGCACCATGGGTGTGGGTGTTCGCGTCGACACGCAGACCGTGAGCGCTTGATCGCGGCGGAAGAGGTGGTAGTGATTCCGGTCGCCTGAAAGGGCGGCCTGATGTGGTGGGCTGCTGGTGCCGCAGGGTGCCGGCAGGCCATCCAAGACCGTTGGTGCGCAGTTTTTGACCGCGCTTAATCAGTGAAAACCAACGCAGATGGCGATCCCGCTGCAAATGGATTCGGTTCCTTGAACAGTTGGTCGCTGCAGTGTGGCGTGCCGGGCAGCGTGCAGACAGAACAGTCGGCGCAACCGGCGCATATTGAAGGAGTAGACCTTGAGTCTTAATCGCAGTGAGAAAGAAGCCGTCGTCAGTGATGTGACTGGCCTCGCCGCAAAAGCTCAGACGCTCGTCATGGCGGAGTACCGTGGCATCTCGGTTGCCGACATGACCAAATTGCGCTCTGCGGCGCGCAGCAACGGTGTTGCCCTGAACGTGTTGAAAAACACGCTGGCTCGCCGTGCTGTCGCCGGCAGCAGCTTCGCGGTGGTGTCTGACCTGATGACCGGCCCGTTGATCTACGGCTTTTCCCAGGATGCAGTTGCCGCCGCCAAAGTGGTGGCGGATTTCGCGAAGACCAATGACAAGTTGGTCATTCGCGGCGGTGCATTCGGCGGCAAGGCACTGGATGCGAACGGCGTCAGGCAGTTGGCCAACATTCCCCCCAAGGAAGTCCTGTTGGCGCAGTTGCTGGGCTTGATGCAATCTCC
>JANMST010000338.1:0-5166 GCA_031389635.1 Acidimicrobiia bacterium
GGTCGGCGGGACCTCGCGGGGCCATCAGATCGGAGAAGGGCTCAAGGCGCTCGACGCCTACTTTGGCAAGGACATGCCGCAGGCCGTCCTGGTGCAGGGCGACACCAACGCCGTCACGGCCGGGGCATTGGCGGCCAATGCTCGCAACATTTTCCTCTGCCACTTCGCCGGGGGGCTGCGCCCCCACGACCGGGCGATGCCCGAAGAGCACAACCGGGTGGTCACCGATCATTTGAGCGACCTCAGCTGTGCTCCCACCGAGGTCAGCGTCGACAATCTGTTGCGAGAAGGAATCCCCCAAGACCGCATCGCCCTCACCGGCAACACCATCGTCGAAGCGGTGCAACGCCTCATGCCGTCTCCCGAGGAGCGGGCTCACATCCTCGACAAATACGAACTCACCGCCGGCAAGTACGCCCTCTCCACTTTCCACCGGCCCGAGAACGTCGACGACAAGGTGCGATTCACCGCCATCCTCCACGAACTGGCCACTCTGTCGATCCCCGTGCTGCTCCCCCTCCATCCGAGGTCGGTCGCCATCGCCTCGGCCTTCGGCCTCGATGATCTGCTTGCCAAGATCCGGGTCGAGAAGCCGATCGGATACCGGGAATTCCTGGCGCTCGAAGCCGAGTCGGCTGTAATGGTCTCCGACTCCGGCGGCATCGCCGAAGAAGCCTCGATCGTCAAGCGACCGGTAGTGGTGGTCAGAAACTCAACCGAGCGCCCCGAGGTGATGGGCACCTTCGCCACCCGGGTCTCGGCCGGCCCCGCCATCGGCGCCGAAGCAAGGCGCATGATCGACGAAGGCTGGTTCCACCTAGAGGACATCCCCACCCCCTACGGCGACGGCACCGCCTCCCAGAAGTCCTTGGAGGCGCTGGCCGCCCGGCTCTGAACCTCGATCAAGGTCCTAGAGCGCCGATGGGGACCACGTGGATCCCGTCCTTGCGTTTGTACCCGAAGCCTGTCGCGACGATGATTGCCAAGCCAGCTTGGGGACCGCTCTTGGACGTATCCACCTTGCCGGCAAAGCGGTGGAGGTTGGCGGCCCCCTCCTCCAAATGCGCCTGCCCTCCGAGCTTGATCTCGAAAGCGTGCCAACTCCCAGAGGCAGTCTGTACGACGGCGTCGATCTCAAGACCTGTGTTATCGCGGTAGTGGAAAACCTCTGCGTCGTTCGCCTGCGCGTAAACCCGCAGATCCCTCACAACCAAAGACTCGAAAAGGAATCCAAGAAATCTCAGATCGTTCAGTATCCGTTCTCCATCAGCCCGCAAAGCCGCCACAGCTAGAGACGGGTCGACAAAATGCCGTTTGGCAGTCTGGCGCAACCTCGCCTTCGCCCGGAGATGTGGTGCCCAAGCAGGCTGGTCTTCCACAATCATGAGGCGCTCAAGGGCTGACAAGTACGAAGCGACGGTGTTCTCGCTGATCGGCTCCTTGTCGCGACCGGCAGTATCAGCAATGAGTGTCGAGAGCCTGGCCTCGGTGGCAATGTTGCGGGCTAGAGACTGCAATAGCCGCATCACCTTGTCGGGGTCACGGGAGACACCATCGACCTGCTCGATGTCCGTGCGCCGTATTTCGTCGAGATAGTCGCGCACTCGCCTCAGCGCTGGCTCCGTATCCATGCCCAGTAGACCGGGCCATCCTCCAACGGCGATCAGTTGGGCGAGACTCGGGAGAGTGATGGCAGACTCGTATGCATGCACTGGGGCGCCATCCAGGAGAGCACCCAGTGAGACCTGGCCATCGGCCTGCCCCGATTCATAAAGCGACATCGTCCGCATTCGTAGACGGGAAATACGGCCGGTGCCCGTATGACGCGTGAGGTCGTCAGCAGGAGAGGCGGAACCAGTAAGAATGAACTGGCCTGGTGCGCCCCGATTGTCGACGGCTCGCCGCACATGGTTCCAGATCGGCGGCGCGGTCTGCCATTCATCTATAAGGCGAGGAGTCTCGCCGTCAAGGATGAGCTGCGGCGCAATATCTGCAACATCGCGCAGTTGAGGCTCAACATCCAGTAGGACTTCGCTGTTGGCGACTTGCCTTGCTGTGGCAGTCTTACCGCAGGCCTTTGGGCCTTCGATTATCACGGCCCCAGCCGAGGCTAAACGTAGCCGGAGCTCGCTATCGACAACTCGGGGGCGGTAAGGCAGCATGCTCACTTTCAGGATCTTGGAGAGAAAACACCTGATCGCTTAACTCACGGCGCTTCGGGCCCAATCGCAACGAATCAGGTACTAGCAACTCTAGTGTTCAGGGAGCAGCAATTCCACTGTTAAGGGAGACGCGGATAGCAGCTTGGGATACTCACCCGCACCGCCGACTTCGTGACCAGGGTCTTAGCGACCGCCGGCATCGGCATCCAGGATGGCAGCCTCGCGGAGATCACCTCGAAGGCATCCAGCCTGAGCTGGACTCGTGATCCATTCGATCGTCTGATCGTCGGACATGCACTAGCGGAGGACGCGATCTTGGTGACCAAGGGTCAATCGCTCCTGGACCACTACCCAAGGCAGTCTGGTAGGTCGCTCTCGGAGACGAACCGACGGCGATCAATCGGGATCGACTGCGTCCCGAGTTCGCGCTCCCCCCTCTATCGCTTTCGAGACGAGCCGACGGCGGTCTCAATCAGGACTGCGTCCAGAGTTCGCGCACCCCCCTCGATCGCCCAAAGCGGCGATCGGTCCCTCGCAAGCGGGTGGACAGGGGATCGGCTGTCCCCCCGCTCGGTCGTTTCTAGGCTGCCGCCTTTCTCAAACTTTCCATCCAGAATCCGGCTTGGACGGACGGGCTTATTGGGGTGCTGAGGATCGTGGTGGGGTTTCGGTTGATGGCCGCTTGCTTAGGCGGCGCTGATAGCTCTCGGCCATCTTGCGGGCCGGGATCTGGTTATTCCATGCCTCCAGGTATGCGTCGGGAGCGGGTCGGGAGTTGACTCCGAGACGCTCCAAATGGAAGTCCACCCGTTCGACGTACCCCGTCAGGTTCATGTCAGATCCGCTTTCGGAGCTTCATCGGAGTCAGGATCGCTAGCTCGTCTCCAACAGAAAGACGCTGGCGGAGCCGGTGGGGGCCGAGTAGGGATTGGTTACCAACTCGGTGGCTTCGTCTCCGTCTAGGTCGGGCAATGACAAACCGGCCACTGCGGTCTCGAATTGGGCGAGGCTGTCGGCGGCGCCGCCATTGACGTTGAACTGGTCGTTGTCGTCATAAGTAAGGCGGAAGTAGTTGGAGGCACCGATCTGCACCACGTCGATGGTGTTGGTGCTGCTGTTGACGGCGATCACATCGAACTCCGTGGTCCCCGAAAGGGTCGGGGCGTTAGCAACCCAGTAGTGGGTGAGATCGGCCACGTCGGCCTGTTCCAGGTCGCCGGCCTCGGTGACGTTTCCGTCTCCGTCGAGATCGACCGTGGCGTCGATCACATCGGGGCCGTCGCCGGAAGCCACCGTGTAGGTGAAACTCGCCACTCCGGATCCGTTGGTCACCACTGTGTTCGGCGAAGCCGAATCGAAGTTGACGGTGGCGCCAGCGATGCCCTGACCGAACTTGTTCCGGACGGTGATGCTGATAGTCGTGTTGGTGGCGAGAAGTGTGCTCACCTCGGTCTGGCTCAGTGTGGCGGTAGTGGCCAGCGGGAGATCGTCATCCCAGACCACGTTTCCGGTGTCGTTGAATTCGGCGGTGCCGTCATCGACGTTGTCGTTGTCTTTGTCCCAGAAGGCCGTCACCGTGTCGGTCAGGGTCGGAGCGTCGCCTCCCCCGGGATCGGCCGGGCCGGTGTATGTCAACGTCGCGCTCCCGTTGGCAAGCGTCTGGACCGTCTGGCTGAGAATCGTCGCGCCAGCCCGTTGGACGATGAACCTGATCGCCTGGTTGCCCATCGGAACCGCCACCCCGCCGGCACCCGTCAATTGGGAGGTGATCGAACCACTGCCACCGTATGGGGCCAGCACCGAAGCAGGAAGGTTGAGTCCGGTGGGGGCCGGGCCCCAGGTGAGCTGCAAGGTCGCCTCACCGCGGACGTCCTGAAGATCGAAGGTCTCGCCGATCTCTCCGGTCCACATATATATGTTGTCGACCTCCTGGACCGTGCTGTGAGTCAAGTTGAGAGTGATGACACCGTTGCTGTTGGTCACCGGGTCGCCGTTGTCGAGGACGCAGTTGGTGCCGGTGGCTTCGTCCCCCCCTCCGATGTCGGCATCGGCGTCGAGAACGCAGCGACCGTTACCATCGAGCGATGACGCCACAAAGACGTCGACCCGCCGACCGACTGCGACGGTTCCGTTGGGATTCCTGACGGTGATCGTGAGGACAACGGTCGTGCCGCTTTGGGCGAAAGTGTTCGATAGCGCTCCCGTGATTCGGAACGGAACGCCACCGGCGGTGTCGAGCCCTCGGGCCAGGAACAGCGCCATCTGCCAGCGGGCCACCTCGAGGTTGGGAGCGAACGTGGTGGTGGTCGTCCCCAGCGAGATCCCCAGTTGTCGAAGCTGGTTGATCGCCGCCTGGGTGGCGGCGTCGAAGCCGGAAATGTCCGTGAAGCCCTGGCTGGCGCCGCTGGTCAAGGTCACACCGACATTGACCAGCAATCGGGTCAGAAAAAGCGCCATCTGCCACCGAGGAACGGTGCCGTTAGGACCAAACGTGTTGTTACTGGTCCCGGTGGTGATGTTCATCTGCTTGAGCTGGTTGATCGCGGTCTGGGTGGCAGTGTCGAAGCCGGCGATATCGATAAAGCCCTGGCTGGCACCACTAGGCAGGGTCTGACCGAGGGCGGTCGCCGCCCGGACCAGGAACAACGCCATCTGCCAGCGCAGAACCGAGGTATCAGGGCTGAAGGTCGTCGCGGACGTTCCCTGGGCGATCCCGAAGTGGGCGACGCAATCGATGGCGTCAACCGTGTCGACCGTTTGCCCACCCAGGTCCGTGAAACCCTTAGAGGGCACGGTGGTGGGGCAGGCCTCACTAACCAGGGCCATCGCCGGCACAGCCGGGACAGCCAACGCCAGGACGACCAGAACCACGAAGATCGACCGGCGGCGGGGAACAGACATCAAACAGCCTCCCTCTCACTCAGGCTCTTAGAAGACGTAACCCGAGCCCCAGAAGTTCCCGAACAGGATTGTGTTCGGGGGTTGGTACTCACCGCAAATAGAG
>JANMST010000364.1:0-25586 GCA_031389635.1 Acidimicrobiia bacterium
GAACCCGCACCAGAGTGCGGGTTCGTCGCGCCAAAACGAGGATTTCAGAGTTGGGGGCACTTAGATGTTGTTCCTGACCTGTCCGAATTGTGGGCGGCGGCCGGTGGAGGAGTTTCGCTACGGCGAGATCCCGACCGTTCCCGAGACCTTGACCGATCCTGATGCCCGCGATCTCGACCGCGGCTTCATGCGTTCGAATCCGGAGGGCGAAACGGTGGAGCGCTGGTTTCACGAGTACGGGTGCCGGCGGTGGTTCACCGTCCGTCGCGATACGCGCACCGACACGGTCCTCGAATAACCAATGGGTTATGACGTCGTGATCGTCGGGGGGGCCGTCATGGGGGCGGCAACGGCGTACTACCTCAAAGACCTGGAACCGTCGGTCCGGGTCGCGGTTGTGGAGCGAGACCCGACCTATCGCCAATCTTCGACGGTTCTCTCCGACGGCAACGTTCGTATTCAGTTCAACCTTGAAGAGAATATCCGCATGTCCCAGTACGGCCTCGAGGTCCTCAAGGACTTCGGCGAGCGTATGACGGTGGGTGACTGGACGCCGGATCCCGCCCCCCGTCATCAGGGGAATCTGTTCCTCACCGACGAGGCTCACCGTCACGAAGCCGAGATAGGTCTCGAGCGGCAACGAAGTCTCGGCTGCCGGGTCGAGTGGCTGGACTCAGCCGAGATCTATCGGAGGTTTCCTGCCTACGACGGTGCGGGCTACGTCGGCGGAACCCTCGGTCCTATGGATGGGTCGGTTGACCCGACCGCCGTCCTTCAGGGATACGTCCGCAAGTCGGCGTCGCTCGGCGTCGAGTACCTGACTGCCGAAGCGGTCTCTTTGACCGGAAGCGGCTCAGTCGTCAGCGGCGTGACGTTGGCCAACGGCACGCGGCTGGCCGCACCTGTGGTGGTCAACGCCGCCGGCGCCTGGTGCGCACCACTGGCCGCCACGGTGCAAGTGGACCTGCCGGTGCTTCCGGTGATGAGAACCGTCTACACGATCGAAACTTCGATCGACAGCGCGGCCCTTCCCAGCGTGTTCATGCCATCGGGTCTGTACGTCATCCCCGAAGCCGGTGGCCGGTTCCTGGTGGGTTGGTCACAGCCCGACGATCCAGTCGGCTTCGACTTCACCTTCAGCAGAGGAAAGTTCTACGAGTTGATCTGGCCGGAGTTAGGAACCCAGCTACCTGCCTTCGAGGCGCTGAATCTGGCGGGTGGATGGGTAGGGCTCTACGAGGTCAACACGCTCGACGGCAACGCCATCCTTGGCGAGTGGCCGGAGTTCCGCGGGCTCTATCTGGCCAATGGCTTCTCGGGACATGGTTTCCAACACGCCCACGCGGTCGGCCGCCATATCGCTGAACTGATACTGGGCCGGTCGCCTTCTCTCGACCTCACCCGATTCAGTCCCCAACGAATCATCGACCGGGAACCGCTCTTCGAATATGCCGGGCGAATCATCTGACCGCTGCCCGGCGCATTTGGGTCACCAGCCGCGGGTTCCTGGTGCGCCTTTGAACGGGCCGACGATCTCGGAGGTAATCCAGCCTCCATAGAAACCACCGTCCTGGGCCTTGACCTTTTCACCGTCGACGAAACAAGCGTCCACCCGCCCCGGATAGAAAGCCACGTGATCCTTCAAGGCTTCAAAGCCGCGGCTCGGATCGGGATACTCCCAGGCGGCGTCGATTGACACCCGGTCGCCGACGACGACGTCGAGATACGACGCCTCTCCCTTGAACTCGCAGAACGAACTGCGATTGGACGCACGAATGAGGCTTGTCTCGATGTCCGAGCGGGGAATGTAGAAGACCGGCGGATGGCTCGTTTCGAGGACCCGCAAGGAGCGACTCGACTCGGCGATCAAGCGATCGGCGAATTCCACCCTGACGAGTCGTCCCGTCGCTTCGACTCGTGGCGGGCGCGGATAGTCCCAAACCGACTCCGGGATTGTCGACCGCTCCATGACGCGACGGTATTGGCCGTCAGGGCCTATTTGATCGGGAGAGCAGCGGCGCCGGCGATCACCTGCCGCAGGAAGTCGGCGGTGGCATCGAGCTCGGGCCTCAATCCTGGTTCGAGATTGACAAGGAGCTGCTGGTAGGAGACGGCGTGATGGAGGGGTACCAAAACGCTGGCAATCGACACCGCCCGTCGAAGGACTTCGGGGGAGGCGACTTCAACCCATCCGGCCAGGTAGGCGTCCATGATCGACTGTTTTTCGGTCTCAACGGTTTCGAACTTCAGGGACATCAGGTCGAAGAACGGATGGGCGATGCAGGCGTCGGTCCAGTCGAAGAATGACACGGCGCCGCCGATGCAGGCGACGTTGGCGAGATGGAAGTCGCTGTGCACCAAGGTGTAAGGCAGTTCGAGATCGGCCATCTCCCGGGTCAGCTCCCCTAGCCTCGGTACCAGGTTTCGCAGCTGATGCCGCTCGTCGTCTTTCATGGCGATCAGGGTCTCGTCGTCGTTCATCAGGGCATCGATCTGACCCTCGAGCACATTCAGCCGCCGATCGATACACCCGTCGCGGATCAATTCATCGGTCAAGCCTGCGGAAGCCCGCTGCAATTCGCCGAACCTTGCGAAGACCTGTTGCCGAATCTCAACCGGTGAGGTCTCGGGGATCAGTTCCTCGAAGGCAGGAAGCAGCATCCAGGCCCGGGCCGGATCGATGGCGATCGGAGACGGTATGTAAGAGGGAAACCTGCGGGCCAGCCGCTCCGTGACCACCGCCTCGTTGACGAAGAGCGGAACGTCGATCGAAACTTTGAAATAGAAGTCAGGTCCGGCGGTCTTGACCCTGAGCACCGACGAGATGCTCCATTGCTTGACCTGTTCCAGATCAATCACATCCCAGCCCAGCTTGGTTATCTCTTGTTCGATCCACGGACGGACTTCTGAGACCCATCCGTCTGCACACCATGGTGGTCGTTTCGTCGGGATCCCGGACCTCTCCAGATCCAAGAGATAGCGGTCGAGAAGGGGACGGAATCGTTCTTCCTTGATCCGCAGAGTTGCGAGGGCGGCCCGATCCACCCAGCGCGAGTTGGGCGGTGGGACCCACTCAGTCGAGATCATCGCCATGTCGAAGATGCCTTCGACACGTTTCTTGTCGTTGTCCTCAGTGATCCAGATCTGGCGAAACATCCAGGGACGCCGGCCGAGGCGCCTCTCGAAGGCAGGCATCAACAAGTCGGCTTCACCGCTCCACACGTGCTCCCGGAATTGAACCCGAGGGAGTCCCCATTGATGATTGCTACGAAGGAAGAGAACCTTCGGATCGCTCGGATGCCGGACGGCGGCATACATCTCTGATTGCCAGGGCATCGGGACGATGCTGGCATCCCCGCCCGATCCCAGGGCAGGATTAATTGCTACTGGCTGCGGCGAGAGCGACGGGCCGTGGTCGCCGAGGGGCGCACCGACGCATCCAGGCGCTCCTGGATCTCCTCGAACGACGGGCGGTCACCGCCGGTAAAGGTGTCAACCGCCTCCCGGATGGCGGCCACATGGTCGGGCGTCGAGCCACAGCAAGCTCCGATGATCCGGGCTCCCGAGCGGAGGGCCAGCTCGACGTATTCACCCATGCGATCAGGGCCGATTGGGTAGGTGAGCCCGCCTTCGGTCTGATAGAGAGGGATTCCGCAGTTGGCCTTGGTGATGGTCAGGGCCAGCGGAGCCACCTCGCTGATTCCGTGGGCAGCGGCGACGGCATCACCCGGCCCGATGCCGCAATTGGCTCCGATTGCCGCCACGGTCGAATGTCGCAGCCACCATTCACCAAAGGCGGTGGGGTGGATGCCCATCATCGTGTGCCCGGCGGTATCAAAGCTGAGTGTGGCGGTGTAAGGAAGGCCGGTGGTGGCGGCGCCGGCGCAAGCAGCCTCGAGTTCTTCGAACGAGGAGATCGTCTCGATCCAGAGGACGTCGGCTCCGGCCTCGGCCAATGCCTGACACTGCTCGGCGAAGACCTCGACGCCCTGTTCGTAAGTGAGAGTGCCGAGCGGGGCGAACAACTCGCCGGTAGGACCGACGCTTCCGGCGATCGCGACCGGTCGGCCGGCCTGATCGGCGGCCTGGCGAGCTGCGGCTACTGCGGCAGAGTTGAGTTCACCGACCCGCGACTCCAGGTTGTGCAGGGCGAGCCGTAGACGGTTGCCTCCGAAGGTGTTGGTGAGGATGATGTCGGAGCCGGCGTCGATAAAGCCGCGGTGGACTTTCTCGACGAGATCCGCTTGTTCGACATTGAGCAACTCCGGGGAGCCGCCGCCTTCGAGGCCGAGGGAGAAGAGCGTGGTGCCCATGGCTCCATCGGCAACGAGGGGGGCACCGGTGGCTAGCAATCGGTCGAAGGTGTTTTCGTTGGCCATCCCGTACTCCTCCATCTGGAGATTCTTGAGGCGGGGCCCCCAAAAAGAGAGAACCGCCGCAGCGAGAGCCGGGCGGTAGATCCATCCCGACGCTTTAGCCGCATTTCTTGAGCGCCCGCAAGCTGTGGATCAAATCGGCGCTTGACGCCAGCATAGCGGAGAGGGGCGGAAATTCCGCCCCTCTCCCTTGTGCTACCGACTACTTGGTACTAGTTACTGATCTCAGCCCAACCAGGCCGACCAGATCGCCTCGTTGTCGGCGATCCACTGGGCGGCGACGTCAGAGGCGTCCTCGCCGTCGATCTCGACCGCGGGCAACATCGAGAGCTGGTCCTCGTTGGTCTGCTGGAAATTCGTGAGGAAAGCCAGCACATCAGGAGCCTTCTCGTCCAGCTTGGCCGAGGCGACCTTGATCAGGACGTCGGAGGGGTAGGCGCAATCGATCGCCGCCGGATCGGCGTAGCACTCGTCCGAGTAGGCGGGCAATTCGACTTCGACCAGGTTGTATTTGGCGTAAGCCGCCGTCGGCGTCCACCAGTACATGACGACTGGCTCGTTGGCGGCCACCCGGGCGTCCAGTTCGGCGATCGTGGCCGGCTCGGAGCCGGAGTAGATCACCTGGAGCGGAAGTTCGAGGTTGGCGACGATCGCCTCGTCGTACTGGGAGTACGAGGGGTCGGTGGCCAGGAAACGGCCCAGGTCACCGGTCTCGGCTGTCGCAAACAGCGCCGCCAGCTCGGGGTCCTTGAACCCTTCCCAGGTGGCAAGTTCCGGATGCTCATCGATCACGTACTGAGGCACGAACCAGCCGATTTGGCCGACCGCACCCAGTTCGCCGATGTTGAGGACGGTGCCGTCGTCGAGGAAGGCCTGTTCGCTCTCGGTGATGCCCGACGGCCATAGTTCCAGGACTACGTCGACGGTGCCGTCGGAGAGTCCGGTGAACATCGCTGCGTTCTCGTCGATGGCAACGATCTCAACCGGATAACCGAGCTCAGTCTCGATCAGCTGCTTGGCGATCTCAACGTTTAGGGCCGAGGCGGTCCAGGCATTGACGACCAAGTTGATGGTGGGTTTGTCGCCCGCGGGGGCGGTCGTCTCAGCGGTCTGGCCATCTGAGCCGGTCGTAGTGGTGGCGCCGCCGCCGCAGGCAGAGGCCACCAGCGCCACGGCCAACAGCAGCAACCATATTTGCTTTTTCATGTGTCTCCTAAAGGCTCCTCGGCCAACGCTCGCGGCTGAGAGGGCTGGTGTTACATTACCGAGATGACAGCCCCTAACCGGTCGTGACGGCCGATGTATGTCTGTCCGTTGAGCATGTTTGGAAGGTTTTTGGGGCGCGTCCGGAGAAGGCTCTACAGCTAGCCGAGACCGGTGCCTCACGTTCCGACGTGCTCAAGGCGACCGGCTGCACCGTCGGAGTTCGCGATGTCACCTTCAGCGTTGGCAGGGGCGAGACGTTCGTCGTCATGGGCCTGTCCGGCTCCGGGAAGTCCACCCTGATCAGATGTGTGGCCCGTCTCAACGAGGTGACCAAGGGCAAGGTTCTCCTCGACGGTCAAGACCTCACTGCCATGAACGATGAGCAACTTCGGGAGGTGCGGCGGCACAAGATGTCGATGGTGTTCCAGCACTTTGGCCTATTTCCCCATCGCCGGGTCATCGATAACGCTGCCTACGGACTCGAGGTGCAAGGAGTCGAAAAGGCCGAACGCTACGAGCGGGCAATGAAAGTGATAGAGGTAGTGGGGCTCAAAGGGTGGGAGCATCACTTTCCGCAGCAGTTGTCGGGGGGCATGCAGCAGCGGGTCGGCCTGGCCCGAGCGCTGACGGTGGATCCTGAGATCCTCTTCTTCGACGAGCCCTTCTCCGCTCTCGATCCTTTGATTCGACGGGACATGCAAGACGAGTTGATCCGGCTTCAGGAGACCTTGCAGCGAACCATCGTCTTCATCACTCACGACTTTGCCGAGGCGATCAAGCTTGGCGATCGCATTGCCATCATGAAGGACGGCTCGTTTGACCAGGTGGGAACCGCGGCCGATCTCATCACCCATCCCGCGACCGACTACGTCCGCGAGTTCACCAAGGACATCCCCAAGACCAAGGTGCTGACGGCGGCCTCGGTGCTCTCAGACCAGGACGGATCGCAGGCGACCCATCGGGTGCATCTGGAGGACACGATCGAAACCGTGCTTCCTGCCCTCCTCAACGACATGGCTCCGATTGGTGTCGATGACGCCGAGGGAACCTCGGTGGGGGTGGTGGATAGGGCCGCGGTTGCGCACGTGCTGGAAACCGGCTCGTGACCGACACGCTTCAGGCCCCGGCGACAGTCCCCGTATTGGCCGAGCGACGAAGCCGGCTGCGGAGCCGTTACCTCTTCGCCGGGGGGGGTTTGCTGGTAGGAGTAGTCGCTCTCCAGGTCGCATTCAGCCAGGCCGAGGAGTTTCCGGCCATCTGGGACACAGCCCTTTCCGGTCCGGTCGACCGCTTTGCTGCCTGGGCCCGGGCCAATCGACTAATTCACCCTCTGTTCACCAATTTCTTTCAGCCCATTACGGCCTTTGTGAATTGGGCCCTGACCACGGTCGAAGACATCCTCCTATGGATCCCCTGGTTCGTCTTGCCGATCCTCGTGTTCCTGGTGGTTGCCCGTAAGGGAAAGTGGAAGGTCGGCCTGGTAGCAGCGGCGGCAATGACCTACCCCGGGCTGGTGGGGTTGTGGGACGTCACCATCCAGACCCTGGCCCTCATGTCGATCGCGGTCATCATCTCGGTGGGAATCGGGGTGCCACTGGGGATCTGGGCTGCTCTCAAGCCCCGCGTGGAAGTTGCCCTTCGGCCCATCCTCGACGCCATGCAGACCGTCCCCGCTCCTGTCTACTTCATCCCGATGTTGCTCTTCTTCGGGATAGGCCGGGTGCCCGCCACCATCGCCACGGTTATCTACGCCCTTCCGCCGGCGGTGCGGTTGACGACGCTCGGTATCAACCGTGTACCGAAGCCGGCCGTCGAGGCATCGCAGATGTTCGGGTCGACCAAGCCGCAAACGCTCTTCAAAGTGGAACTGCCGATGGCTATGCCCACCATCATGACCGGTGTCAACCAGACGATCATGATGGCCCTCGGAATTGTCGTGCTGGCCACGTTGCTGGGAGCCGGTGGTCTTGGCCAAGAGGTTATGGACGGCCTCAGTAAACGAAGAACCGGGCGAGGTCTGGCGGCCGGTCTGGCGATCGTGGCGGTGGCGATGGTGCTCGATCGAGTCGGCCGATCGGTGGCCGAGAACGACCGGACCAAGAAGATCCCTCGAGCCTGGATCGTGGGGGCGATCGGAGGCGTGGCCGGAATGATCGTTCTGGGCCGGATCCTCGGAGCGGTCGAATTCCCGACCGTGTGGGGGGTTGAGGTGTTGGACCCGATCGACTCGGTGGTGCTCTGGGCCCGGGACAACCTTTCCTTCATCACTCGCCCGGTCAACGACTTCATCGTTGCCGGCCTGCTGATCCCGGTGCGGGACTTCTTGGTAGACACCCTCTCCTGGCCGGTGCTGGTGTTTTTCACAGCCTGGCTGTGTTGGAAGGTCAAAGGGATCCAGCTGGCGATCTTCGCCGCCGTCGCCCTCTTGGTCGTCGGGTTCACCGGCATGTGGGAGCTATCGCTGCAGACTCTGACCCAGGTGGTAGCGGGGGTCTTGCTCTCAGTGCTCATCGCGGTTCCGGTGGGAATCTGGGCGGGCCGCAAACCCAAGGTGGAAGCCGTCCTAGGCCCCATTCTCGATGCTCTCCAGACAATCCCCTCGTTTGTCTACATCATCCCGGTGGTGACGCTTTTCTCGGTCGGGCAGGTCCCGGGGATCATCGCCTCCGTGCTCTATGCGATCGTCCCCGGGATCAGGATCACGGCCCTTGGTATCAAACAGGTGCCCGAGGAATCGGTCGAGGCTTCGCAGACCTTCGGTGCCACCAAACGCCAAACCATGTTCGGCGTCCGGATTCCACTCGCCGCTCCCACCATCATGGCGGGGGTCAACCAAGTGATCATGATGGTCCTGGCGATGGTGATCATCGCCGGCCTGGTCGGCGGCGGCGCCCTTGGTTTCGAGACCGTCCGCGCAGTCACTCGCAGCGAGACCGGCCTCGGCTTCGAAGTGGGCCTGGCGATTGTGGTGATGGCAATGATCCTCGACCGCCTGACCCAGGCCTGGGCCGCACGGCTCCAACCCCCCTCAGCCCACTAAGAAACCGCGAACCTAAGGTTATAGGCCTCGGAAAGCGCGGCAAATTGCCTTCGGATTGAAGGGATTTGCGCCTAGTACCGTTCCGGGCCATGACAATGCCCGAGCAGAAGCTGTACATCGGCGGCGGTTATGTCGACGCCCCCTCCGGCGAGAGTTTCGAGACCATCAACCCCAACTACAACATCACCGGGATCGAGCTTCCGTTCGGCGGGTACAAGCAATCCGGGATCGGGCGTGAGAACAGTCTCACAACCATCAACCACTACACCCAGGTCAAGAGCGTGTATGTGGAGATGGGTGACGTCGAGGCTCCGTACTAACGCGGTTGGTTCCAGGGAAAATGGTGGAGGGCGGTGGTCCCTCGCCGAGAGAACAGCGAAAGGCGATAGATCGTGGCGGATCAGTTTCTGGCGGGCAGGACCGCCATGGTTACGGGTGGAGCTTCGGGCATGGGTCTCGCGATGGCTGTCGCTTTTGCCTCGGCCGGAGCGGATGTCGCCATCGGTTCGTTGCTGGCCGGTGGCAAGAAAGCCGAGGGCGAGGTCGTGCATATGCCCGGTCAGGAGCAGATGGACCATGCCTGCTCGTTGATCGAGGCCGAAGGGGTCCAAAGCCTGGCGATGAATCTCGACGTCACTTCGAACGAATCGGTGGAACAATTCTTTCAGGCAACCGTCGATCGTTTCGGAAAGGTCGACGTGCTGGCCAACGCCGCCGGGATTACGGCTGAGAGCACCATCAGCGGGCATTCTGATTCGCTCTGGGACAAGGTGATTGAGGTCAACCTCACTGGTACCTATCGAGCTATCAAGCGGGCCTTGCCGGGGATGATCGAGCGGAAGTGGGGTCGGATCATCAACATTGCCTCGACGGCCGCAACCGTCGGGGCCGTCACCTCCGGTGCCTATTGCGCGTCAAAGGCGGGCGTTGTCGGCCTCACCCGCTGCGTCGCCCTGGAAGGCGCCCCCCATGGCGTCACCTGCAATGCCCTCAGCCCGACCTGGGTCGACACCTCGTTCGGCCGCGAGTGGATGTCCGACATCGCCGAGAAGCAGGAGCAACGCACCGGAGACGAGTACATCGCCGACGTGAAGAAATCGAACCCTCAGGGCCGCCTGATCTCACCCACCGAGATTGGTGCGTTGGCTTTGTTTCTCTGCAGCGACGGCGCTCAGGGAATCACCATGGAGGACTTGCGGGTCTCGGCCGGATCGCTCTGGTAGGGGGAACTGGAAACGAAGCGGGGCATCATTCCTGCCCCGCCCCGGTATTTATCTGTTCCAACCCCATCAGGTGTGGTGAGCACCGCCGATGTTGGCGGCAGTTTGCCATTCTGACAGCGTGTCGACAAATGCAGAACACCGCTAACGATCGAGCCTCGACTTGAGCTTGGCGAGTCTCTGATCCCACGCATTGCCGACTTCATTCACCCAGCCGACAACGTCAGAAAGGGGCTCGGCTCGGAGCGAATAACGCACCTCCCGCCCGGAAACCGTTCGTTCGACCAACCCGGCTTCGTCGAGTGCCGAAAGGTGTTTGCTCACGGCCTGGCGACTGATCGGCATCTGCAATGCGAGCTCGGTGGCAGTGGTGGGCCCGCCGGCGACCCGGCGCAGCACCTCTCGCCGTGTGGGATCACCAAGGGCAGCAAAAACATCCATAGCTTCAGCCAAGAGTCGTCGGAACGTGGATGATCTCGTAGGGGATCAGCTGCTCGGTCACTCGCAGGATGCTTCCGTCGGAAGCGGGCTCGACGACGATCGACACCTGGGTCGGTTCGCCGTCACGGGTTCGCCAGGTCCAGGTGATTGACTCACCGGATACCAGCTCTTCGACCGTTCCGAACACGACCGGAGCGTCATCGGCATGAAGCAGGACCCGGCCATTCAAACGGGGCTCAATCGTCATGACTCCACCCATCCAGAATGAGGCGAGCTCGCCGTCAACCAGATGCTGCCAGAGCACGGCTGCCGGAACCCCGAGCTCGACAGCGCGTTCGACCCGGGGCAGTGTCTGATCGGACTCCGGAGCGGGCTGGTTCATGACTCCTCCATCATACGCAACTTAACGGTTGCAGGTCTGGTAGATTCTAGTGCAACTGAGCGGTTGCAAAGGAGGCCGAGTCATGTTGATTCCGACAGTCATCGAACAGACCGCCCGGGGTGAGAGAGCCTTTGACATCTACTCGCAGCTTCTGGGCCAGCGCATCGTTTTCCTTGGCCGCCCCATCGACGCCGACGTTGCGAATCTGATCGTTGCACAGTTGCTGCACCTCGAGAGCGACGATCCGGAGAAGGACGTCCACCTTTACATCAACTCTCCCGGTGGGGAGGCGTCGTCGATGATGGCGATCTACGACACCATGCAGTGCCTGCAGCCGGAGGTGGCTACGACCTGCATCGGGCTGGCTGCCTCGGCCGCGGCGGTGATCCTTGCTTCCGGTGCGCCCGGCAAGAGGATGGTGCTGCCCCACGCCAGGGTGTTGATCCATCAACCGCACGTGGTCGGCGGGATCGAGGGGCAGGCAAGCGACATCGAGATCCACGCACGCGAGATCATCCGCCAGCGCGAGCAGATGGTGGCGATTCTTGCCCAACACTCGGGGCAGTCGATCGAACAGATCCAGAAGGACACCGACCGCGACCACTGGCTCGCGGCCGAGGAGGCTGTTGCCTATGGACTAGCCGACGGCATCCTTTCCCCGAGCCGGGTGCCGACGGGTTTGACCAGCGTCTGATCAGCTGTCGGCCCAGAACGCGTCGAGAGATCCAGGATCCCAGTCGTAAGACCACGTCTCGGTTAGGTGTTCCCCGGCGACGTGGTAGACCACAACTCGGTTGAATTCGAGGGAGCGCTCTCCGCGGACTGCCCTCTCGGTCACAAGGGCCACGGCGTGATCGTCCGCGATCAGCATGTCGTGAAACCCCACGACCTCGATGGTGCCGCCCAGCTTCTCGAAGATGCTGGTGTAGTGATCGAGGAACCTCGCTTTCCCGGTGAACGTGCCAGACAGTGGTCCGTGACCCGGGACATGGTGAACGATGTCATCGGACCAGATGGCCATCGCTTCATCCCAATCGTTGCGCTGCCAGGCGTCTTGATAGCGAGCCATCACTTCCTTTACCGACATTGTCAGGTCGATCCTTTCCTGCTCTTCACTTCGGCCACGATCGCGTTGAGGATGGGGTGGAGGTCGCCGATCACCGCGTAGTCGGCCTTCGTCACCATTGGGGCCTCGGCGTCCGTGTTGATGGCGAGCACGGTCTTCGAGGCCATCATTCCAACCCAATGCTGGATGGCTCCAGAGATTCCGCAGGCGATGTAGAGGTTGGGCGCTACCCTCGTTCCGGTTTGTCCAACCTGGTCGGAGTGGGGCCGCCAGCCGCTGTTGGTGACCACCCGCGAGCAGCCAACGGCGCCGCCGATCAGTCCGGCCAACTCCTCCAACACCCCGAAACCCTCCGGTGATCCGACTCCGCGGCCACCGCTGACCACGACGGGAGCGGTGGTCAGGGTGATTCCTTCCGTCAACGTGACACGCTCGATGACCCGGGTCATGATGTGGGCATCGGTCAGTTCGGGGGTAAAGACGGTGATCGGTGACGCGGTTCCTTGCGGTGCGGCCTCGACCGAGTGGAGTGCGACGGTGGCCAACTTGACGGCGGCCGTGAGCGTGCACTCCTCGAGAAGGCTGCCGCCCCATCGCACCCGGGTCAGCTTCCAGTCCTCACCGCTCTGGACGACGCGGGTGATGTTGGCGGCCAGCGGAAGATCGAGGAGGGCGCCGAGATGGGCCATCACCTCGTTCCCTCGCTCGGTTCCGGCAGCCATCACTGCCGCGGGCATTTCGGCTCCGACCAGTTGGGCCAGGGCTTCGCCGATGGCGGCGGGGGCGTAGTCGGTGAGCATGGCGTGCTCGATCTGCCACCCGCCCATTCCTGAGGTACCGACCGACACCGCTTCGACTTTGCCAATCGTGGCGGCCATGGTGAGAGCCTGCAGCGACGTCTCGGTCACGACGCCGTCGTCATCTTCGACGAAGACGAGCACCCGGCTCACATCAGCCCCAGTTCCTCGAGCAGGTCGACCACCGCCGGCGCGGCTTCGGGGCCGCGACCGAGAATGTTTGTGACCGACTTCTGTTCGGGGGGCGTGAAAAGGCGGTCCATGAAGAGACCACCAGGGCTGGCGGATGCAGGGCCTGAAATGACCTCTGCCTTCTTGGCCTTGAGGCGTCCTGGCAACGTCGGGTACCGGGGGAGGTTGATGCCTTCCTTGACCGCCACGACTGCCGGCAGCGACAGCCGGTAGACCTCGGAACCGGAGTCGGTCTCGCGGCGGGCCGTGACTGTTTCATCGTCGACCTCGAGGCCCTTGATACCGCTAATGACGGGACGACCGAGAGCGTGAGCGATTCGAATCCCGACCTGGTAGCCGCCGGAGTCGGCGGACTCATTCCCAAAGAGGATGAGGTCAAAGGCTCCGGAACCTTCGATTTCTTTGATGCGGGCGGTGAGGGCGGCGGCGGTCGCCTGCGGGTCCCAGTCGGCGCCGTCCGTTGCTAGCAGCACGGCCTCGTCGGCCCCGACCGATAGCGCGTAGCGCAGTTGCTCCTCGGCGTCGGCGGGCCCCAGGGTCATCACCGTCACCGTGCCGCCGTGCTTCTCCTTGAGTCGGATGGCCTCCTCGACCGCGCACTCCTCATGGGGGCTGACGGTGAAGGAGAGGTGGCGGGCGTCGATCGCCTTCTCGTCCGGCGTCAAGTTGATGCGGGCACCGGGCGCCGGCACTCGTTTCACGCAGACCAGGGTCTTCATTGAGCTGGAACCTCGTTCATTTAGAAAGCTCTGTGGGCTGTTTCCGTCGTTGTACAACGAAAACGACCCAGGGTCGCGTTCTTAGGACTTCATCCGCTTGTCGTCGGGGTCGAAAAGCGGGGTAGATCCTGCCACCGCCACCTTGACCGGGTACAACTCGTTCATGTACACCACGGCAAGTTCGGTGTCGACCACGGCGTGCTCGGGCGGGAGGTAGGCCATGAGCAGAAACTTGCCGACCGAAGGCCCGGCTCCGGCGGTGGTGACATACGACGGCCGCCCCTTGCCATCCACTATGCGGCCTCCGTCCGGAAGCGTGATCGGTTCCCGGCCGGTCGGGTAGCGCTTGATGCCGTCCCGGGGAGAAACGTGATCCTCCATCGTCAAGGTGGAGAGGATCGCGGCAGGACTCTCCTCACGGGCTTTTGTCAGCGCTTCTTTGCCGATGAAGGCGACGCTTTTCATTCTCGGCCGGGAGAGACCCGCCTCGACCGGGTTGTACTCGCTCTCGAGCTCGGCTCCCATCAATCGGTAGCCCTTCTCGATGCGCCCGGTTGTTCCGTAGACGCCGGCCCCGACTGGAACGACACCGAAGTCTTGCCCTGCGTTCCACAACCGATCCCACATCGGGAGGCCCTGCTCGGTGGGGACGTAGACCTCCCAGCCCAGGTCACCGACGTAGGAAATCCGGAAGAGGCGGGCGTTGATCGAGTCGAACTCGACTGCCTGAGTCGTGCCGTACGGGAAGGCCTCGTTGGAGAGATCGTGGTCGGTGATCGACTGGACCAGGTCGCGGGCCCGCGGGCCCCACACGCCGATGGTCGTGTAGGCCGAAGTGAGATCCGTCATATGGACCGATCCGTCCTCGGGGAGATGCCGGTTGAACCAGTGCTTGTCACGGGGCCCGTCGAATGTCCCGGTGATGACCCGATAGTGCTCGTCGCCCAGCCGGAGAATCGTTAGGTCGGCCTTGAACCCGCCCGACTCGGTCAGGAGGGGGGTGTAGACCGATCGGCCGACCTTGACGTCGGCGTTGTTCACGGCCATGTGCTGGATGTAGTCGACAACCCTGGGACCGGTGAAGTCGAAGATGACAAACGGCGCCAGGTCGACCATTCCCACCCGGTCTCGCATCGCCAGGTGCTCGGCGTTCTGAATCGGTGACCACCAGCGGCGATCCCACTCGTGCGGTCGATTTTCGACGCCGTACTCCTCAAGCAGCGGGGCGTTCGACTCGTACCAATGCGGGCGCTCCCAACCGCCTGCTTCGAAATAGGACGCGCCCAGGGCCTCGGTCCGGGGATGGGCGGGTGACATTCGCTTGTTCCGCTCCGACGCCCATTGCTCGCGAGGGTGGACGATGCCATAGGTCTTGTTGAAGTGCTCGGCGCACCGTGCCCTGATGTGATTCTCGGTGCGGGCATACGGATAGAAGCGGGCGATGTCGGAGGCGTGGGGATCGAGCTCGGGATAACCGTGAGTCATCCATTCGGCGACGGCCCGCCCGGTGCCAGGACCCTCCTTGATCCAGATGGCTGCGGCCGACCACAGGTTCTTGACTTCGACGGTCTCCCCGATGAGAGGCATGGCGTCGGGGGTCAGAGATAGCAGCCCGTTGGTTGCGTACTTGATCTCGGCCCCGCCCAGGATCTCGGGCATCAGCTCAAGGGCGTCTTCGAGTTGATCGTCGAAGTCGTCGGCGGTGAAGGGGAGTTCGGTGGGGGAGAAGCGAGCCTCGGCGATCGAGGGAATCTCGTCGGGGGAGTGAAAGATCGGCCTATGGGCGTAGGACCCGACCTCCATCGAGCCCGCCGTTTGCCGTTCGTACATGAACGTATCCATGTCGCGCACGATCGGGAATGCCAGTTCCTTCCCCGATTCCTGCAAGATGGGGATTGGGCCGACGTCGATCATCTGGTGGACGGCCGGGGTCAGGGGAATCGTGGCGCCGGCCATGCGGGCAATGCGGGGACTCCAGACGCCGCACGAGATCACGACATAGTCGGCGTCGATTCGCCCGCGGTCGGTGACCACCGATTTGATCCGGCCCTTGTGAACCTCGAGGCCGAGGATCTCGGTGTTGGCAAAGGTCTCGAGCGCACCCATGCTCTGGGCGTTCTCGCGGAAGATGGTCCCGGCCCGAAGCGAATCGACCGCTGAAACCGTCGGGTAGTAGCAGCCACCGAGGAGGATCGTCTCGTTGATGAACGGAACCAACTCTTTGATCTCCGCCGGGCTGACCAGGTGGGCTTCCATGTCCCAGTTCTTGGCCGAGCTCATGCGGCGCCGGAGTTCCTCCATGCGCTCCGGGGTGCGGGCCACCTCGATGCCGCCGCAGGTGACATTGACCCCCATCGCCTCGTACTGGCGCTGGCTGTCGATGGTCAGCATTGCCATCTCTTTGTTGTGGTCGACTGGAAAGATGAAGTTGGAGGCGTGGCCGGTGGATCCGCCGGGGTTGGGCAAGGGCCCCTTGTCGATCTGGACGATGTTCCGCCATCCGAGCTCGGCGAGGTGACCGACCACCGAGTTGCCAACGATGCCGGCGCCGATCACGACGACACTGGCGCTGGCAGGCAGATCACTCACGCTGATTCTCTTCTCGTTTGGCTGGCACGCGGGACGGCCAGCAATGTACTCCGCCTAGGGGATGCCTGAGCCTGCGGGGATCGGCTCCATGGTGGTTGAATGGAAATAGGCATGTCGTCGGTCACGGTCCTTCGGGACAGCTATCTCCGACTCCTTACTTACGAGTGTTGGTTGCTCGCCGTCGTGCTCGTGATCTGGCCTACCTACCCACCAGAGCCAATGTGGAGCCTGAGGCAAGAGGGGCGATCGGGCCGGGCACCGACCACAACTCCCAAATCCGACCATGGCTGAGACGTCCCTGGTCCTTCGGTGCGCCTGGGTCTGGTTGCCTTGCTCCTGTTGGGGGCCTGCAATCGGCTCCCACGTCCACAACGATCGGGATCGTTGCTTCGGCCGAGGCCGCCCCTTTGGTCGGCGAGATCCTGGCCGACGGTTCTATCACGGCGGACGAATTCGCCATGGTGGTGGAAGCCACCGCCGATTGCATGAGGCAAGCGGGCGTGACCGTCTCTGATGTACACGTCGATGACGATGGGAGCCATGGATGGACGATCGGACCCGGTCAAGGCAACGACGTGATCCAGGCAACGTGCAGGGAGAGATTTGTGGGCCCGATCGTTGAGGCTCGTGCGATGGGAGGTTAGGTCGACGAACTCCGCGCGAGGGCTCAGGTCCATCCCCTCGAGTCGATTCTTCGGAGAAGGATGCCCGATTCGACGTTCGCTATGGTGCCGTCAACCGTATCGAGTCATTCCAGGAGGTTCCTCTGTCGAGCTCTGCTCCATTGCGTCGGCGGGCGCTCGGCTCAACGAGCGGTTTGTCCGTCACTGACATCGGCCTGGGTCTCTGGGCGGTGCCCGGTGGCGAGTGGGGTCCGGGCGACGATGCCGATAGTCTCGCCGCGATCGAGGCTGCGTTTGACGCCGGGGTCAACTTCTTCGACACAGCTGACGTGTATGGAGCTGGCCACTCCGAGGGGTTGCTAGGCAGGGCGATGGCAGGTCGTCGCGAGCATTTCGTCGTAGCCACCAAGATCGGCTGGACTGGTTTCGATCGCGATCACGATCGCTCTCAATACGACACGATCGACAAACTGGTGGCAGGTGTTGCTGGCTCGCTGGAACGCCTCGGGACGGACTACGTCGACGTG
This sequence comes from Acidimicrobiia bacterium, assembly GCA_031389635.1. Taxonomy (GTDB): domain Bacteria; phylum Actinomycetota; class Acidimicrobiia; order Spongiisociales; family ZC4RG35; genus DATEEG01. The sequence goes on from JANMST010000364.1 coordinate 17,179, forward strand.
ATCCAGTGTCACATCAGCTACCCGGAGCCAAATACTGATGTTTTTGTTGAGGGATTCCGAAAGCTGAAGGAAGCAGGAACGGTGCGAGCCTGGGGGGTCAGCACCGGGGACATCAACCATCTCCGGCGATTCAATGCCGAGGGTGATTGTGACACCCTTCAGATCGACTATTCGATCCTGAACCGCTACCCCGAACGTGAGATCCTTCCCTACTGTCAGGAGCATGGGGTCGGCGTGATCGTGCGCGGGCCGCTCGCTATGGGACTTTTGTCGGGAAAGTACGGGGCCGACGACAAGTTCCCCGATGGAGACTTTCGGCGAGCGTGGGTCGAGGATTCCGATCAACACGCCCAATTTCTTGCCGACCTGGCCACCGTCGACAGATTGAAGGCTGTGGCACCGGCAGGGACTTCGTTGGCGGACCTCGCTCTCCGGTTTGTGGTATCGAGTCCAGCGGTTACTTCGGTGATACCAGGCGCTCGCAACCGTCGTCAGGCCGAGTCCAACACGGCTACCGGCCTCAAGCCCCTCTTGTCCGAAGATGAGATGGGGGCGATCAACGGCATTGTTGTCCCTGGTGGCGGTCGCAAGATTTGGCCAGAGGTCACTTGATCTAAGAGGTGGCTCGAACCTATCCGCTGGGGGCCGGTCCACTGCTCTGGCGGACGACGAGGGTCGGTGACAGGATCAGGTTCTCTGGTGGCGGTAGTACGTCCTGTTCGATAGCTACCCCGATTGCGAGCGCCGTCATTTCGGAAATGGGCATGTGGACGGTCGTCAATGATGGGACCGTGTAGGCGGCAAGAGGCAGGTCGTCGAACCCGACAATCGAGACATCGTTGGGGACGACCAGGCCCATGGTATGGGCGGCGTGGAGCGCGCCGGTTGCCAGAAAGTCCGTGGCGACTATCACGGCCGTTGGTGGTTCGGATTGGCTCATCAGTCGAACGAAGGCGCTGTGGCCGCCCTCAGGATCGTTGCTTGCTTGTTGCATATGTCCCTCGCTCGGCCTGAGGTCGATGCTGGTCAGGTACTCGACGAATGCTGCTCGCCGTTCTCGAATGTCACCCATCGGCCTGCCTCCGATGAAGCCGATTCGGCGATGACCGGAGCCGACGAGGTGGTCGATGGCGGCTGTGATACCAAGCCGGTTGTCGATGTTGATACTTGGCACCCCCTCCATCGCGGTGCCCTGCCACAGGGCAACGACGGGCGTGTTGGATGCCCGGAGGTCGCCGAGAAGACGGGGTTGATCGCGCATGTCACCCAGCAGGACTATCGCGTCGCAGTGACGCGTCTCGAGGACTGCTTTCAGGGCTAGCGCCTCGTCAGCTCTTCCGTGGGCGCTGCCCAGAACGACGTTGTAGCCGAGACCTCGCGCCTGGGTCGACAGCGCTTCAACCGCGGTGGCAAAAAACGGATCGGATATCTCCCGGACAATCACTCCGAGCAGCATGGTCTTGGCGCCTCGTAGACCTCTGGCCAGGGGATTGGGGCTGTAACCGAGCCGCTCGGCTACTTCGAGGACACGCTCGCGAGTGTCAGCTGCAATCGGCACCGGGGTAGGAGCATCATTGAGAACTCGGGACACAGTCGATTGCGAGACCCCGGCGGCGCGGGCGATGTCCTGCATCGTCACGGCGCGGTCACGAGCAGCAGGACGCGGAGGTTTGTCCTCGCTCGCCGTCACCGCCCTGGCCCCTCTCCGTGTTGTTCCATCTGGTAACTCAGATGCAGGCATGAGGCTAACCGGCGGCCTCGATGGGTTATTGCGCGGCCATGGGTCAGCATGGAATTCGGTCGAACGCGAGCAGGCCCCATCACGGCTCAATCATCACTTTGAGGCCTCGCCTCTCGGTCAGGGTCACAAAAGCCCGGTCGACCTCCCCCAGCCCGAACCTGTCGCTGATGATCCCGGCGAGAGGAACCGTTCCCGTCGCGGCCAGATTTGCGGCACGCTCGAGGTCGCCCGTCTTCATACGCCTACACACGATCATCGACACCTCTTTTCGTCGCGCGGTTGAGGCCGCGAACGATGTGAGGTCGGTCGAAGGGATGCCAACCATCACAACCAGACCACCCGGCCGGATTGCCGCGACGGCAGCCTCGGTGGCAGCCGGGTCACCTGAGGCGTCGAAGGCCACGTCGACTCCACGGCCGTTCGTGGCCGCGACAATTTGGTCGACCTCACTCCAGTCGGAGGTCGCGAGCACCGTCATGGCCGCACCCATCGTTGTGGCAGCCGACAAGCGGTGACCCAGGCGATCTGTGGCGATGATGTTTGAGATGCCCGATGACCGCAGGGCAGCGATCAAAAGCAGTCCGATTGGGCCGGATCCGAACACACCGACTGATTCCCAGTGGTCCAATTCCCTACGACTGGGGGCCGGTCGCAGTTCTCTGGCCAGGTCGATTGCGTGCAGCGCCACACCAAGCGGTTCGAGTAAAGCGCCTTCGGCGTCAGTTACCCCGTCGGGGAGCGGCACCAGGCATCGCTCGGGCCAGGTCATGTAGCGACGGAGCGCTCCGTCGACCCGCCCATGCCCGGCGAACTCGACGTTTCGGCAGAGATGGGCCAAACCGTCCTGGCAGGCATCACAAGACAAACACGGGACCGCTGGATCGACGGCGACCCTGCGACCGGCCCACGAGCCGGTCTCGACCGTGCCCGCGAATTCGTGCCCGAGGATCAGCGGGTGTTCCAGCTTGGAGTCGTCGGTCGACCCGTGCTCGTACCAATGGGCGTCTGAGCCACAGAGACCCACCGCCGACACTCTGATCAGGGGACGGTCCGCCGTCGGCCGCGGGACCTCCTCTTCCGTCAGGGAGAGGCTCCCGGGATGGATCAGGCGTGCGCAAAGCATGCGGCTGTTGACCAAGGGGCGCTCATTTGACGGCTCCGCTGAGCAGGCCGGACACGTAGTACTTCTGCAGGAGCAAGTAGATGCCCACGCACGGGATGATCGAAATGGTGACGCCAGCTTGCAGCATCCCCCAATCGGTCCCGCCCAGAACGTTGACAGTGCGAGCGGCAGCCAGGACCAGGGGCAGGGTGTAGCTCGAGTCCTTGTTGAGCATGACCAGAGCTCCGAGGAACTCGTTCCAGGAGGTTATGAAGGCAAAGAGGGTGACAGTGATGATGGCCGGAACGACAGTGGGGACATAGATCCTGGTCAGGACCTGCCAGGAGTTGCCGCCGTCGACTACCGCGGCTTCCTCCAACTCACGAGGCACTGCCTCGAAACTGTTGCGCATGATGTAGAGGCTGAACGGCAACTGGATCGTGGTGTGATGATCGCCAAGCCGATCAACGTATTGGTCAGCTTCAGCTCGGCGAACATCAGGAAGATGGGAGTGAGCAAAGCCTGATAGGGGATGATCAGGCCAGAAGTAAGAAGACGAAGAGCAGTTCCTTGCCGGGCACGGGAAAGCGCGCTAGCGCATAACCGGCCGGCACCGTGACACCGAGGGTGAAGGCGATGGTCAGGAGCCCCGTACCAAGACTGTTGGCCAGATACTGCGGAAGCCCGTCCCGGAAGGACCAGAGGCGCTCATAGCTGTTGAAACTCATGGTGCTGGGTGCATAAAGGGGGGGCACCGATGCGGCGTCCTCGGTGGTCTTGAGGGAGGCCAGTACGGACATGACCAGCGGCAACAGCATGACGATGCATATCGCGAGGCAGACGGCTCCCACCAGGTACTTGGTGCGCTTTGCCCACAGCTTCGCCCAAGGTCCCGACCTGCTCAACTCCGGTACTGCACGGGTGGAGAGGCCCACGATCAGGCCTCACTTCGCCGGGTCAGGACGAGCTGCACGACAGTGAAGATCAGGATGATGACGGCCAGGATCAACGACAGGGCCGCCCCATACCCCAGCTTCAAGTATGGAAACGAGTTCAGATAGACGTAGAAGACCGACGCAGCGGTGAGGTTGAGGGGTTGGCCGGCGGTCATGATGTAGAACTGATCGAAGGCCAGCAGCGAGCCGATGATGCTGACCAGAGTGACCAGTAGCACCGTCCGGAAGGTGAGGGGAAGCGTCACCCTGACAACGCGCTGCCAGTAGCTCGCCCCGTCGACCATGACCGCCTCGTTGATTTCGCTGGGGATGGCCTGGATGGCGGCGACGAACAGAATCATGCCAAAGCCGAGCACCTTCCAAACCACCGAGATGATGACGGCCCAGTTGGAAATGTCGGCGTCTACCCCCAGCCAGAGGATCGGTTTCGAGATCAATCCGACGTCGACCAGCGCCTGGTTGACGAGACCGTATCGGGCACTGAACAACCAGTACGAGAGCAGGCTGGAGGCGCCCAAACCGATGACAACGGGAACGAACACCACCGCCCTGGTGAATCGGCGAAGTGGTGTGTTGGAGGAGGTCAGAAGAGCGATGAGATAGCCGCCGATCATCAGGATCGGCGTTATCAGGAGCGTGTACTTGAGGGTGAAGCCGAGCGAATCCCACACCTGATCGTCGCCGAACGCTTTGACGAAATTGTCGAGACCGACGAACTCGGGTGGCGTCAACAACGTCCAGTCGTTGAGCGACAGCCACATCATCTGGAGCAGCGGATAGGCGGTGAACGCCGAGACGAAGATCAGCGCCGGGGCCAGATAGATCAGCCCGATCAGCTTGTTTCGCTTAGCGGCGTACATGCCCTTCCATCACAATAGGTTCGGGGTCGCGGCCGGTGATGCGAGGAGCCCCCGGGTCCGCAGCCCCATTGTTTCTGTGTGCGGTTTCCGTATGCGAGATCGCCTGGCTTACTCGTTGATGATTGCTTCCATCTCGGCCTTGGCGTCGGCCATGATTTGGTCGATGTCATCTTCCGTGTAGTAGACCCGCTGCAGCATGCGCAGCCACGGGCTCTGAGGCGAGTTGATCAACTCGAAGAACTTCAAGGTGTAGGGCGTCTGGGCGATCGGAATCGCCTGGGCGGTAGCTACGACGTCCTCGTCGACCGCGGAGAACTCGTTCTCGGCCATGTCCTCACGGGTGGTCATGTTCCCGGCCTGGGCGTAGACCTGGACCTGTACCTCGTCGGAGAGCAGGAACCTCATGAAGTCGACCGCATCCTCGATTCGCTGAGACCCCTTCGGGATGGTGACGATGTCACCACCGGCAAAGGAGGCGGCCTGACCGGTTTCCACGCCCGGCAGGACCGTTACACCGAGATCGATGTCGGGGTTCTGGGTCTTAGCCAACACGACATTGAAGTTGCCGGTTCCCATGATGCCGACGTTGCCCGAACCGAACACCTCGGCGAAGGTGTTGCCAGTTTCCGCCTGCGCGGCGGGATCGATCAGGCCCTCCTGATGCATCATCCGCGCCCACTCGAGGACCGGCTTGATCGCCTCTGTCGGAATCAAGGCTTCATCGCCCGGCGCCGCCGGTTCGATGTTGCCACCGCTTGCCCAGATCAAAGGCCCGAAAGTGAAGATGTTGCAACCCGAGCAGTTGCCCGGCAGGTAATAGCCATAGACGCCGTTGTCGGGGTCGTTGATGGCGGCGGCCATGTCGTGGATCTCTTGAAGATTGGTTGGCGGTACTTCGGGATCGAGGCCGGCCGCTTCGAACAGACCTTTGTTCCAGAACAGAACCGAAACATCGAGATACAGCGCACCCCGTAAAGGCGTCCGTCCCAGGTCGCCACGTCAATGTGCCCTTGGGCAACGGTGCCGAGGAGGGGATCGTCGCCGATCAGATCGGTGATGTCCTCGAGTTGACCGGCGCTGGTGAACTGCGGTCCATAGATCAGGTCGAGACCCATCAAGTCGGGCACTTCTCCCGAAGCGATGGCCTGGGCGAGCTTGGGAACCATTTCGGAGTGTTCGATGTAGGTGAGGTTGATCGGCCGGTCAGGTTCGGCCTCGTTCCATGCCGCGACCAGGGCGTCAACCATCGGGGCGTTGCCCCCGGAACGCTCCCACTGACCCATACTGGCCGGTTGCTGCTCCAGCCAATCGGTAGCCTGATGTCCGATGGACCGCCGCAGCCTTCCTTCAGTCGACCAGTTCGTCACCTCTCTCGGCATCTGGCCCCTGCCCCGTTCGATCGTGACCGAAGTGGCGCGATCAGTCATCGACCAGGCACGGGGCGGGAACCTGAATGGGACCGGTGATCTCGAGGCCGAGGCAAGATCGATGCTGGCGGTGCTCGCCCGAACCCGACTGCGGACGGTTCTAAACGCGACCGGCGTGATCCTCCACACCAATCTCGGACGATCGCCTCTTGCCGAAGAGGCAGCCCGGGCCGCCTATGAGGTCTCGGTCGGATACACCAACATCGAACTCGACACAGAGTCGGGGCATCGAGGACGACGGGGGAGATTCCTCCTGGAGCTTCTCGCCGATCTGACCGGAGCCGAGGATGCGCTCGTTGTCAACAACAACGCCGGTGCCCTGATGCTCACTCTGTCCGCCATCGCTTCCGGCCGCGAGGTCGTGGTGTCCCGCGGCGAGCTGATCGAGATCGGGGGCGCCTACCGGTTGCCGTCAATCATCGCCGCAGGAGGGGCTTCGCTGGTCGAGGTCGGCACCACCAATCGCACCCGCCTCTCGGACTACCGAGCCGCGGTATCCGAGAAGACTGCCGCGCTTCTCAAGGTTCATACCTCGAACTATCAGGTGGTCGGGTTCACCGAGGAAGCCAAGCTGCCTGAGCTGGTGACCCTTGGAGTGGAAACCGGTACCTCGACGGTCTTTGACCAGGGCTCGGGCTTGCTCGACGAGAGGACCAGTTGGATCGGCGGGGCGCCGCCCGCCTGGCTGGCCGGCGAGCCCGGAGTGCACCAGGCAGTCGTGGCCGGGGCCGACCTGGTTCTTTTCTCCGGCGACAAGCTCTTCGGCGGGCCCCAGGCCGGAGTGGCGGTAGGTCGCTCCGAAATCATCTCGAGGCTGGCTCGCCATCCGTTGGCCCGGGCCTTGCGGGTGGACGGGGCAACCGTCGCCGCCCTCACTGCTACTGCCTCGATGTATGCCGACGGCCGCGGCTCGGAGATCCCGGTCTGGCAAATGGCCATGGCCAGCTTTGCCGAGTTGGAGACCCGGGCCCAGCTCGCGGTGGCCAGGGTGGGAGTTGACAACTTGACGATCGAGGCCGGTGCCTCGGTTCTCGGCGCCGGGTCCGTGCCCGGAGCCAGCGTCCCCAGCCCGGTGATAATCGTCGCCGGGAAAGCCGACCAAGTCTTTGGCGCCCTTCTGGCGGGTGAGCCACCGGTGCTGGCCCGTCGCGACGCCGGCCGCGTCATCGTCGACCTCAGGGCGATTCCATCCGCCGATGACGATCGTCTAGTCGAGGCACTCTCGGTGGCATGCCGGTTGTAGCAACGGCCGGCCATGTAGATCACGGCAAGTCGACGCTGGTTCAGGCCCTGACCGGTCGCGATCCGGATCGGTGGGACGAGGAGAAGCGGCGGGGGATGACGATCGACCTGGGTTTTGCGTGGGCGACCCTCCCGAGCGGTCGGAGAGTCTCGTTCGTCGACGTGCCGGGACATCGTCGCTTTATGGGGAACATGCTCGCCGGAGTCGGTCCGGTCGACGGAGCCCTGCTGGTGGTCGCGGCCGACGAGGGTTGGATGCCTCAATCCGAAGAGCACCTGGCGGTGCTCGACCTGCTCGGGATAGATCGAGCGGTGGTGGCAGTCACCAAGAGCGATCGTCTCGACGCCGCGACCCTCCCTGTCCGCATCGGTGAGATCACCCAGCGACTGGGAGGCACGACGTTGGAGGGGTCGCCGGTCGTCGCAGTCTCCGCCATTGCCGGCGACGGCCTTGACGACCTTCGTACGGCACTCGATCGAACAATCGCGGCCGATGTCGAAGATCATGGCCGCCCACGCCTGTGGGTCGATAGATCATTCACGATTCAAGGAGCCGGGACCGTCGTCACCGGCACACTCGTCGGCGGTGCCCTAGCCACGGGAGATGAGGTCGCGGTTTGGCCGGGCTTTCCGACGGTTCGGATTCGATCACTGCAGTCAAGTGAGGAGAATGTCGACCGCATCGGTCCGTCCACCAGGGTGGCCGTCAATCTGGCGGGGATAGATCGGGAAGGAGTCAAGCGGGGGGCGATGATCTCCCGGCCCGGAGCGATGCGTCCCACTCAGCGTCTGCTGGTGGAAATGAAACGGGCCCGTTATGAAGATGAGTTCACGGAGCGCGGTTCCTACCTCCTATACCTGGGCACCTACTCCGGCAAGACAGTCTTGAAGTTGCTGGAGACAGAGCCGAGCGGTGCCGGACAGCCAATCCTGGCTTTGCTCGAAGTCGATCAGCCGCTCAGCGTCGAAGCCGGTGACCGCTTCATCGTCCGTGACTCGGGCCGGCAGATGGTCATTGGCGGAGGCATCGTGCTCGATCCAGATCCTCCGCGTCGTCGTCGCGATGCGCTTCTTCTGGGG
>JANMST010000401.1:0-2017 GCA_031389635.1 Acidimicrobiia bacterium
GGCGATCGCAGCCAGGGCATCTGAAGCCGTTGCTACCACTTCGAAGCCTTGCTCTTTGAGCGCGGCCGAGAGGCCCGCCTGAAAGAGGGGGGCGTCGTCAACTACAAGGACCGTCGGGTTCTTCACACGGGTTCAATCAGGCCAAGACGACCGTCGCGGCGCCGGTAGAGGACACATTGGCGGCCGTTGGCCGCATTGAGAAAAAAGTAGAAATCATGGCCGAGCATCTCCATCTGGAGCGAAGCTTCTTCAACGGTCATCGGCTTCATGACGAATTGCTTGATACGAACTATCTCGTTCGAGGGATCGGGGTCTTCCTCGATTTCGGCCTCTCTGGGCTGGGAGCGGCGCCCGCGGCTGATCAAACGCTCCTTTAAGCGCCGCAGTTGCTGGTTAAAACGGTCCTCGGCGAGGTCTATTGCCGACTCCGGGGTGGCCGCCGCGGCCACGACCCGTACGACATGGCCGGCGGCCGAGGAAGTCAACTCCATGCGATACCTCTCGGCGGCGATCCGGGGGTTGTGCTCCTCGGTCACCTCGACGTCAATATCGGCCAGTTGATGCTCAAAAACCCTGGCCGCGTGGCCCAATTTCTCGACAACTAGCGTCCGAAACGCCTCGTCGAGGTGGGTGTTCCTTGCATGGACCCGTATTTCCATCCGTTTCTCCTGCCTTGCCCCTCGGGGCTGTGACGCCTGAGGATTTGATTCCCCTCGAGCTGGTGCCGGGCCCGCAGGGCACCTGCAGACCATCCGGGTCCCCCTAAAAACACTAGTCACTGGCCCCAGGCGGTTTCTAGGGCCTATTTCCTGTCCGGGTTCATGCGTCCGCCCGCTGAAGTCGCAGAGACCACCAAGGCCGGCTGCGAACCGAGAGCTCGCCAAGCGTTGAGGGCGGTTCCGCCTGTTGTGACCACGTCATCAACCAACACAAAGGGTCCTTGCGGTGCGTCCACGGCTCTGAACATCGGCGCACTCCGGTGGTCTCTTGACGCTTTGGCCTGGCTGGCTCCGAACAGGGGTGGAACCAGGAGGTCGCGCCTGCGACCGCCGGTCAGCTGGGCCAGCTGCGAAGCCAGGACCGCGGCCGGATCGATCCCGTGCCGTAGTTCCCGCCAGACAACTCTGGGAATCGGGACCAAGGTCGCCGATGAAGGGATGAGATCGGCCATCGCCTCGGCCAGGATGCGACCGGCTCCTTCGATGCCCCGATATTTGAGGTTGTGGACGAGCAATCGGGCCGCTCCCCGGTGGAGATAGGCGGAGGTGATCCGAAGGCCGCCGTCGAGCAACTGATCGGGAACCGATCGGAGCCCGTCGCTGCATTCTCGGCAAAGCCGTCCCGGTGTCCCCCGACGGCAAGCCAAGCAGATCATGTCCCCGAAGGTACGAGGTGGGTGGGACAAGGAAGTTCGAGGTTTGAAGTTTGAAGTCCGAGGTCGAGCTTGAGGCTTGAGGCTTGAGGCTTGAGGCTTGAGGCTTGAGGCGTGGGACGTGGGACGTGGGACGTGACGTGAAGGCACCATCCGGGGTCTTCTCAGGTTCCCTCTCGCCAGCCTGACAAGTAGGCCTTCTGTTCTTCTGTCAGTTCTTCCAGTCCGGCTCCCAGGGAGGCCAGCTTGATGCGGGCCACTTCCATATCGATCTCCTCGGGCAGGGTGTAAATCCCCGGCGCCAGGGTTCCGGCCCGAAGCGCCAGCCATTCGGCTGCCATTGCCTGGTTGGAGAACGACATGTCCATCACATCGGCCGGGTGGCCCTCAGCCGCCCCCAGGTTGACCAATCGACCTTCGGCGATGACGTGAATACGGCGGCCGTCGGCCAACTCGTACTCCTCGAGGTTGCTACGGATCGGTCGGCGATCACGGGCCATTTCCCCGAGGACCTCGAGGTCGAGTTCGATATCAAAGTGCCCGGCGTTGGCGAGGATCGCCCCGTCCTTCATGACGTCGAAGTGCTGCTTGCGCAACACGTGCTTGTTTCCTGTGACCGTCACGAACACATCGGCCACACGGGCG
>JANMST010000406.1:0-3118 GCA_031389635.1 Acidimicrobiia bacterium
CGCTGGCCATCGAGGAGCATTTCTACCTGCTGTGGCCCGTCACACTTCTTGTCATCCCACGCAGGTGGCGATTTCCGTTGACGGTCGCATTTGTTGTCGCGTTCGTAGCGTGGAGGCTCAAGTACCTAGTGACGGGAGCGACCCACAACCGGATCTATTTCGCCACCGACACAAACGCCTTTGCCCCGTTGTTGGGGTGCGCTCTGGCAATCGGTATCCACGAGAACCGAATCCCAAGGCCGAGTCCGAACGTGTCCGCGCTGTCCGCGGCGGCGCTGATCATGGCGGCGTGCATTCCGTGGCATTACTACGACCGGAGGCTGCTCTATCTCACCCTCCCAGTGGCGTTTCTTGCTGCCTTGGCCATCCACGGTGCTTTCTTCAGGCCTGCCTCGTGGCTTGCGAATCCAGTTCTGCGGTGGTTCGGGAAGATCTCATACGGTCTGTACCTATGGCACTACATGATGATTTCGTTGCCCTGGGAGCAGCTAGTCCCCATTCCTCCCATCCTCCCGATGATCGCTGTCCCGATTGCTCTAGCCGGGTTGTCGTGGCGATTTGTCGAGGCTCCCTTACTCGGCCGCAAAACTCAGACTGAACAGCCAAGGCGTGCATTGGATGTTCCAATACCCATCCCGGTCACGGCGCGGGCAGAGACCGTAGGTTCTGGACTATGACCTTCATCGTTGGGGCTGACGCCTACGACAGATTCATGGGCCGGTACTCAATACCGCTTGCCCCACAGCTTGCTGATTTTGCGGGAGTAGAGGCTGGCCAGTCAGCGCTCGACGTCGGCTGTGGCCCCGGAGCCCTCACCGGCGAACTTGTCAGACGGTTGGGTCCGTCATCCGTATCAGCCGTCGATCCTTCAGAACCCTTCGTAGCCGCAGCGCAAGAGCGCCACCCCGGGGTGAGCGTGCAACGAGCGGCTGCCGAAAAGTTGCCGTTTGAAGATCAAGCTTTCGACGCAGCTTTGGCCCAACTCGTCGTTCATTTTATGGCAGACCCGGTCGTCGGACTTCGCGAGATGGGCCGCGTGACCCGCCAACATGGTGTCGTGGCGGCGTGTGTTTGGGCTCATTGCGGCGGCCCGGGACCTCTCAGCCATTTTTGGCAAGCCGCCCACAAGATCGATCCGGACGTCGAGGATCAGTCGCAAGTTGCCGGTGCGCGCAAGGGTCACCTTGGGGAGCTGTTCCGAGAAGCCGGTTTGAGTGAAATCGAGGAGCGTGTTCTCTCAGTCCACGTTGAGCACCCCAGCTTCGACGAATGGTGGGAGCCGTTTGCCCTCGGGATCGGCCCTGCCGGTGGCTTCACGACCGGCCTCGACCCGGAGCGTCGAGCCGATCTACGTGAAGAGTGTCGCAAGATGCTGCCAGCGGCACCGTTCGCGCTGACCGCACAAGCCTGGGCTGCGCGGGGGATCGTCTAGACCGGGTTTGCCGGTCCGGCCAGGCTCTTGCGACCCAGAAGGTGCGCGTTCCATACCGTTTTGGGTCGCGAAAGGCCTTCGGGGGCGCGCCCACCGATGAGTTTCAGGGGCCATAACCGTCCTACCATCAACATCTAACGCATCACCTAGTGGAGAGACAACGTGAACTTCAACAGCCTCATGATCGGGTCCGAGGATCCAGAACGCCTGGCGGACTACTACTCGAAGCTCTTCGGTCCTCCCGGTTTCGCAGACGGGAGCTTCACCGGTTGGCAAATTGGCGATGGCTGGATCGCCGTCGGGCCGCACGATGAGGTCAACGGAAAGAACGCTCACCCGGGCAGGCTCATGTGGAACATCGAGACGGCCGACGTCCAGGGAGAATTCGACCGGCTCAAAGCTGCCGGCGCGACAGTCGTCAAAGAGCCGTACTCCCCCGGTGAGCCCGGTGGGCTGATCGCCACGCTGTCGGACCCAGACGACAACTACTTCCAGCTGATGAGCCCGATGGGGCCACCGGCCTGAGTCTCGAAAGCTAGGCGTCGGCAGTTGAGCCGAGTGCCACCTTTTGATCCCATTCGACGCGGTGGCCGAGGGCGACCGCGCCGCCGTGGCGACGAGTATGAATCCGGCGGCCCGGGCCCCAGCGTCGGGTGTCTCAAGTCCGTAAACCTCCCGCAGGTACGTGGGCAGGTAAGCGCCGAAGGCGACGAACCCGCCGAAGGTAAGGGCGTAGAGAACGGAGAGGTCCAATGTGATCCTCAGACTCAACGCCGCCTGGAGTCTGTGCCACAGCGGGGGTAGTGGCCGATCGACCGGGAGCGTCGCGGCCGGCCACCACAACCACTGCGGCAGTAGCAAGAACCACTGCCGCCACCACCAAAAAAGGCGCCGCCGGAGAAACCTCATCGGCCAGTCGGGGTGCCGTGAATCCGGCGATGGCGGTCCCCATGTTCCCGATGCCGTATACACCGAGGGCAAACCCTCGCCGTTCGGGGGGGAACCAGGCGTTGACGAAGGGGACACCAACCGCGAACGACGCTCCTGACAAACCAACGAACAGACCACCAATTAGAAGGGAGGGAAAGGTCTGGAAGAAGGCAAGAAACACGAGCGGGGCCACCACGACCAGGCTCAACACCGCAAACACCGACCTACCTCCGTACCGGTCGGTCAACGCTCCCAATGGGATGCGGGCGATTGAGCCGAGCAGGATCGGCGTTGCCACCATGACCGACACCTGAATCGGGCTGAGACTAAGTAGATCCTGCAGCCTCGGCGCAAGAGGAGACAACAACCCCCAAGCCCAGAAATTGGTCGTAAAGGCGATGGTGGCCACCGCCAGAGCGATATAGGACCCCTTAAGTACCGGGCTCTGCGGGGTGCTCATCAGGGCAATGTCTACCGGCGGGACCTGACACTGTCAAAGACCACCTCCCCTCCGCCGAAAGGATCAGGCCGGTGAGCCCCGCTCATCGTCAATCTCCGATTCTTACCTTGCACACAGAAACTCCGGTCTGCTTGTACGGTGCCGACGACCGTGGGCGGTGGGCGTCACCGCTCATTGATACGGTTCACCGAAGCGACCTGAGGCGACTAGGGCCTCGACGGGATCGCCGCCAGTGCCCGTTCAAGCCGGCTGCGAGCGTCGTCGGCGATCGCCACCAGGTCTGGGTTCCCGGTGAG
>JANMST010000410.1:0-6033 GCA_031389635.1 Acidimicrobiia bacterium
CACGCACAGTGATGGCTGCTCGATAACCGGTGGCTACGTGTATCGCGGCTCGGCCATGCCGGCGCTGGCAGGAACGTACTTCTTCAGCGACTACTGCTCCGGGTGGCTCCGCTCCTTCCGGTACGTCGGCGGGGTAGCGACCGATATCCGCGAATGGACGGGGCTGGGCTCGGTCGGCCAGGTCCTGTCCTTCGGGGTCGACTCAGCCGGTGAGATGTACATGACCGTCGCCGACGGCCGGGTCCTAAAGATCGTCCCGGGTTGAGCTCGAAGCCTCAAGCTCCAAGCCTCAATACCTTGCCGCTGTCACACGTAGACGTGAGACGTGAGACGTGAGACGTCCCAAACCTGTGGAAAACCTTTAACCCCCTCGAAACGGTCTGCCCACGCGGTCCTGCATAGGATCGGATCTTCCTATGGGAGGACTGACTATGACCCGGCGGAGACGCTGGCTGATGAGCCTGACCGCGTTGTCGCTGATGATTGCCGCTTGCGGCACCGATGGCGGCGAGACCACGACTACGGCTGGTGCCGAAACGACCACCACAGCCGAAGGGGCCACGACGACCGCGGCCGAAGAAACCACAACGACGGCCGGTGCGGCGGAGCCCCTGGTCTTCGGAATGATCCTGGTCGGTCCGCAAGACGATCGCGGGTGGTCGCAGGCCCATAGAGAAGCGGGCGAGTACATCGAAGCCAACCTCGGCGCCGAGATGATCGTCCTCGACAAGGTCAACCCGGCCGATCGACCCGACACCACCTTGGAACAGGTCGTCGACGACATGATCGCCCAGGGCGCCCAACTGATCTTCGCCACGTCGGACGATATGCGAGATGGAATCCTGGCCGCGGCAGCGGCCCATCCCGATGTTCCGATGATCTGGGCCTCTGGAGACACCGCCTGGGCGGAAGGCCAGAACTATCGATCGGATCTGACGAACCTCGGCAACATCATGGCCGAGATGGAGTACGGCAAGATGATTGCCGGGTGCGCGGCAGGCTTGAAGACCTCCTCCGGTTCGATCGGTTACGTCGGCCCGCTGATCAACGACGAGACCCGCAGATTTGTCAACGCCGCCTATCTCGGCGCTCGTTATTGCTACGAGAACTACCGGGGCGAGGATCCGGCCGCCCTCAGATTCGCCGTGAACTGGATCGGCTTCTGGTTCCACATCCCCGGTGTGACCCTCGACCCCACCCAAGTAACGAACGAGTTTCTGGATGGCGGCTCGGACGTCGTGATGTCCGGGATCGACACGACGGAGGTCATCGTGCGAACCGGTCAGCGAGCGGCCGCCGATGAGGTGGTCTGGGCGGTTCCGTTTGACTACAGGGATGCATGCGCCGAAGCCCCGTCCATCTGCCTGGGCGTCCCTTACTTCAACTGGGGGCCCTCATACCTGGAGGTCGCACAGTCGGTCATCGATGGAGCCTTCACACCGACCTTCCAGTGGTTGGGCCCCGATTGGACCGACATGAACAACCCCGACACTTCGATGGTTGGATACATCAAGGGTGAAGGTCTCAGCATTGAGGAGACCGCCTCGCTGGACGAATTCATCGCTGGACTGGCCGACGGTTCCATCAGCCTCTGGACCGGACCGCTCAACTATCAGGACGGCAGCGTGTACGTGCCCGAAGGAGAGACAGCTTCTGATCTCCAGATCTGGTACACGACCCAGCTTCTCCAAGGGATCGACGGGGCCTCGAGCGCTGGCTGATTCGTGAGTGGTGGGTGGTGAGTGGTGAGTGGTGGGTCGATCCTGTGCTTGACTCACCACCCATAACTCACCACCCACCACTCCTTACATGACGCTCTCCGTTGAAGGCATCACCAAGCGGTTTGGCAACCTCGTCGCTAACGATGGGATAAGCCTCGAACTTCCAGCGGGGACTCTTCACTCCATCCTCGGTGAGAACGGGGCGGGCAAGTCGACGTTGATGAAGATCCTCTCGGGGATCGTCTCACCGGACAGCGGCTGGGTGATTCTCGACGGTCAGCCGATCGCCCTCGGATCCCCTGAACAGGCACTGGCGGCCGGCATCGGGATGCTTCACCAGGAGCCCCTGGTTTGCCTGCCTTTCACCGCAGCCGAGAACTTCCGCCTGGGGAGCCGACGCTCGGTGGCGGCGTCGACTGCCGAGCTGGTCGAGACCGGCAGCCGCTTTGGCTTCAGGCTGGATCCGGCGGCCGTCACCAGGAGCCTCTCGATCGGGGAACGCCAGCAGCTCGAGATCGTCAGGCTGCTGGCAGCCGGCATCAAGGTGCTGATCCTCGATGAGCCCACTTCGGGGATCACGATCAATCAGAGACGAGAGCTGTTCGCCGCTCTCCACCGGTTGGCCGGTGAGGGACTGACAGTTCTGTTCGTGTCGCACAAGCTCGAGGAAGTCAACGAACTTTGCACCTCGGTGACGGTTCTCCGGCGGGGCCGCGTCGTCGGAACCTCAGCCCTCCCACGCCGTGAGGAAGATCTGGTCGAGATGATGTTCGAGCAGGGCAGCTTGATACCGACCCGGGCTCCTGCAACCGAGAATGGGGGCGTCGTCGCCGAGTTGATCGCTGTCAGCTCCGGCGATGAGAGAACCGGGATCACGCGGGCCGACCTGCAAGTCAACGAGGGCGAGGTGGTCGGGCTCGCCGGTCTGGAGGGAAGCGGTCAGGGGTCGCTGCTGAGGGCGCTGGCCGGGACCGCCTCGATTCAACGCGGCCGGGTCACGATCGGAGGACGCGACGTCACCCATCGCACCGCCCAGCGCGCCGCCGAGGCTGGCATCTCTTTCTTGCCCGGCGGTCGCCTCGAGGAAGGCCTCTTGCCGGGATTGACCATTACCGAGCACATCGAATTGGCCAGTAACTCTGCCCGGTTCCTCGACTGGGATGCCGCCCGACTCAGGGCCATCGAGGCCATCGACGCCTTCCGTATCAAGGGGAGTCCGGACTCGGCCGCCGATCAGCTCTCGGGCGGAAATCAGCAACGGCTGTTGCTCGCCCTCCTGCCACCAAAGTTGAAGCTGCTACTGATGGAACACCCGACCAGGGGCCTCGACCTTGACTCGGCCGCCTACGTCTGGGGCCGCCTGCTGGAGCGACGAAAGGACGGCACGGCCATCATCTTCTCGTCGGCCGACATCGACGAACTGCTGACGTACTCCGATCGAATCCTCGTCCTGTTCGAGGGCCGGATCATCGCTCGATTGGCCGCCAGGGACACCGACGCCGAAGAGGTCGGGACGTTGATCGGTGGCAGGGTCACGGCGTGACCGGATCCATAGGTGCGCGGATCGCCGGCCTGGTGGCGCCGGTCATCGTGGCCCTGGCGGCGACGATCGGGCTCCTCTTGCTGGCCGATGCTCCCCCCTTCGAAGCTCTCAAGCTCATCGGGGAGGGGGCCTTCTCCGGCAAGACCAGGTTCGCCGACACGTTGATGGCATGGGCACCCGTCGCCATCGCCGGTGCCGGGCTGGTGGTCACCTTTGCGGCGGGCCTGTGGAACATTGGCGTCGAGGGCCAGATCGTCGCCGGAGCCATCGCCGCTTCGCTCGCCGCGAGAACTGTTCCCGGCGACAGGGGCCTGGTTCTCACGGTCACACTGGCGGGGGGCGTGATCGGTGGAGCCCTGTGGGGAGGTGCGGCCGGCGTCCTGAAGGTCAAAGGGAAAGTGAACGAGATCTTCGGCGGAATCGGCCTGGGGTTCGTCGCGCAGGCTTTCGCCACTTACCTCATCATCGGGCCATGGAAGCGATCCGGGGTGGCGTCGACCTCGGGCACCGAGCCGTTTCGTCCCGAGACCTGGCTGCCTACCGCCTTCGACACACGACTGGCACCGATCGCGATTGGACTGGCCCTGGCGATATTGATCGGAGTCGGTCTGGTGATGCGGGGCACCCGCTTCGGGCTGCGGCTCCGAGCGGTGGGCTCTAACCCGGCCAGCGCCCGGCTGCTAGGAGTGCCGGCTGACGCCACGACGATGCGTGCGTTCCTGGTCGGCGGTGGATTGGCCGGGCTGGCGGGCGCGGTGATCGTCACCGGTGTCCAGCACAAGCTGGTCCCCGCCATCGCCGGCGGCCGAGGGTTCCTGGCGGTGCTGGTGGTCCTGCTCGCCGGTTACCGGGTCCGATGGGTAGGTCCGATCGCGTTGTTCTTCGCCGCCATTTCGGTCGGGTCGTCGCAGCTGCAACTCCGTCTCGACCTAGATTCGTCACTCGGAGCCGTCATCCAAGGTCTCCTGGTCCTCTCCGCGGTCCTGTTCGGCGGCTGGTTTGCCAAGAGACAAGGGCTGGGTAGGCAGACCTGATGGAAGCGACCCTCGCTTCGATCGTTGCTGCCGCGGCACCGCTGATCTATGCCGCAGTCGGGGAGGCGATCACCGAGCGGGCGGGCATCGTGAACCTCTCGCTCGACGGCAGCATCCTCCTGTCGGCGATGGCCGGGTTCGCGGTCGCTTTCACCACGGGCAATGTGGGGCTCGGGTTTCTCGTGGCAGCGTTGGTGTCTGCGTTCGTCGCCTTGATGGTTGCCTGGTCTGGAATCCGCCTTCGACTCAACCAGGTGGCGGTGGGCTTCATCCTCACCCTGCTCGGCGCCGCCTTGTCTTCCTACCTTGGCGAGGGTTTTGCCCACCAGCCCGGACCGTCGGTCACCTCCGCCCCGATCCCGGGCTTGTCTAAGATACCGCTGATCGGCCGCGCCATCTTCGGGCAGAACCTGTCGGTCTACGGGTCGTTGATCCTCGTCGTGGTAACGGCCTGGTTCTTAGCCCGGAGCCGGATCGGCCTTCAACTGCGGGCGGTCGGCGAGAGGCCCGAGGCAGCACATGCCCGCGGAATCAATGTGAACCGCCATCGCTATCTAGCGGCTCTGGTCGGTGGAGCTCTGGTCGGTGTGGCGGGAGCCGCCTTCTCGCTCGACCAGAAGCTCGGGTGGTCTGATGGTCACACGGCCGGTTTTGGCTGGATCGCCCTCGCCATCGTCATCTTCGGTGGTTGGCAGCCGATCCGGGTTGCTATCGGGTGCTACCTCTTCGGTGCCCTGCAGGTCGTGGCACTGCGCTTGCAGGATGATCTTCCCGGCCTCGCCCAGATCCTCCCCTCCCTGCCGTTTCCCTTGATGATCTTCGCCCTGGTCGTCGTCAACTCGGCCGGGTTGCGACGATTACTGACCCGATCACCCAGATTGTCCAGGTGGCTCCTGCCCGAGCCACCGGCCGCGCTGGGGCGAAACTTCGTACCCGAATGAGCGATCTCCGGCTGATACTCGCCTCGACCTCCCCTCGGAGACGGGAGTTGCTGGAGTCGCTCGGAGTTCGATTCGACGTGGTCGCTCCCGAGGTCGATGAGCATCGCCATCCGAACGAGGAGCCATATGACTATGTGTCGCGGCTCGCCAGGGCCAAGGCCGAAGCGGCAGTTGTGCCAAACGCCGTGGTGGTGGCCGCCGACACCATCGTGGTGATCGATGGTCACGTTCTTGGAAAGCCGGGCCATCCCGAGGAAGCCATGTCGATGCTGCGCCGACTCGGCAGCATCACTCACGAGGTGTTGACCGGGGTAGCGGTCGCCCGGATCACCGACATCGTGCAAGTGGTGACGGCGGTCGAGTCGACCCTGGTGAAGTTCCTCCCGATGACTGACGAAGAGATCGTCGATTACGTCGCTACGGGAGAGCCCATGGACAAAGCCGGTGCCTACGCGCTGGGCGGATTGGGCGCGATCTTCGTGGAAGCCGTCCACGGCAGCCCATCAAGTGTCATCGGGCTGCCCCTGCACACGACGGCGCGACTTCTGAGAGGTCTGGGAGTAGACCTACTCTCGTTCCGGTGAAGAGACTCTTCCTAGGCTTGATCCTGATGGCAGCTTGCGGCGGCACCGCTTCGACGACTAGCCCGCCAGCCACTGATCCATCAGGCACCGTCCCATCGACCACTGCCCCATCGACCACTGGCTCATCGACCACTGGCTCATCGACCACTGGCTCATCGACCACTGGGGTCGACACCAGCACCACCGAAACGACCACGACCACCACGGGCG
>JANMST010000411.1:0-3278 GCA_031389635.1 Acidimicrobiia bacterium
CGCTGGCCAGGTTGGTCACCCAGAAGCCCAGATCCGGGCGGGTGATCTGAATGTCGTCGACGGTGGCATAGCCTCCGAGGAACGGGTCTGATCCCACGACTGCAACGTTGTAGATCGCGACAATCGCGACCCCCAGGAGCAGCCATCCAAAGTCGAGCAATGCGGGCCTCACCTGGCGCGTACGAATCGCCTTGATCAACGTGCGGGTGCCCCCGATCACCGCGGTCGGCGGACGCGTGATCACCGCGGCAATGTCGGTCAACCCCGCGATCCCTTTGCGATTCGTTTCTCGAAAGTACAAACCAAGCGTTAGCCACATCATCGCCGGCCCGTGGCTCCACAGTCGTTGTGAGGCGACGGACCACGCTCCGGTCGCGAACGCAAAGACCAGGGCGGCGATCACAGCCTCCTTGCGCGTGGCCCCGAGCTGGCCGATCAGCAAGAAGACCGCCAGGACCGCAGCTGCTGTGGTTGCAGCCGAGACAATGGTCGCCGGCATCAACGGTGGAACCTGGATGGTGATTTCGCTGTTGGTATTTCCTACGTTTTCCATCGTCAGGACGCCGGGTGACTCCCGGTCGAGTGCGAAGAACGGGGCAGCAAGAAGAGCCGTGCCAGGCGGGTAGTGGCTCAGAAGACCGCCCGGACCCTTGGTGAGCCAGGACCCGCCGAGATCGGCCGAAGGATCAACGAGTTCGATCTGGTCCGACAAGTCGACGGATCCATTGGTGACCAGTTGCCGGGCTGTCATCGCATAGAAGATCGAGTCGCCCGACCACACATCACGTGGAGCCGTGGCGTAGTAGAGGGCGAACACGCTCAGAAACAGGACGATCAGAGTGATCCCGGTCTTGGGCAGGCTCCCAGCCGCGTTTGGCTGTGGGTTGGTCCTGAAGGCTCGGCTCGTTTCGCCAGCTTCGTGGATTGGGTGTGACATTGAAATTTCACGACCTCGAGGCCTCGGGGCATTCCACCTCAGCCGACCCTGACAGATGCCTCAGGTCTGAATTTCGGCCGGATGACCGCGGACTATCGTCGATCCTGTGGCGATCAAAGCCTATCTGACGCTCGATGATCTCGATGTCAACGGACGTCGGGTGCTGGTGCGGTCAGACCTCAACGTCCCCCTCGAGGGTGGACAAGTCACCGACGACTTCCGGATCGCCTCCGCTCTCGGGACGATCGATCGGCTTCGGCAATCGCGGGCCCGGGTGGTCGTGTGCAGCCACCTTGGTCGACCCAAGAACCGCGAGCCCGAGTTCGCCATGGACCCGGTCGCAGTCCGGATGAGCGAGTTGGGCGGCTTCCCGGTTCGGAAGCTCAACGGAGTGGTCGGCCCTGGGGTGGAGAAGGCGGTTGCCGAGATGCTCCCGGGGGAGGTGCTGCTACTCGAGAACACCCGCTTCGAGCCGGGTGAGACCAAGAACGACCCGACGTTGGCGACGGAGTTTGCCCGGCTGGCCGAGCTCTTCGTCGAGGACGCTTTCGGGTCGGTCCACCGGGCCCACGCCTCCACGGTCGGAGTGGCCGAACGGGTTCGATCGGCGGCAGGGCCGCTGCTGGTCGCAGAAGTCGAGGCTCTCGGTCGTTTCCTTATCGATCCCGAACACCCCTATGTCGTGATCCTGGGCGGGGCCAAGATCTCGGACAAACTCGGTGTGATCCGGAATCTGTTGCCCAGGGTCGACTCGATGCTCATCGGCGGGGGAATGTGCTTCACGCTGATGGCTGCCCAGGGGATACCGGTCGGGAAGTCGCTCGTCGAGAAGGATCAGATCGAGAACGTAAGTGAGCTGCTGTCGGGCCCTCATGGGAGCCGGATCGTCCTCCCTACCGACTTCGTCATCGCCGACCGCTTCGCCGAGGATGCTGGCCCTCGAGTGGTCGGATCCACCGAGATCCCTGCGGAGTCATTGGGACTCGACATCGGCCCGGAGACTGCTGAAGCTTTCGCCGCGGTGGTGCGGGGCGCAAGGTCGGTGTTCTGGAACGGTCCGATGGGCGTCTTCGAATGGGAGGCCTTTCGCGCCGGCACCGAGATCGTTGCCCGAGCCCTGGCCGACTGCGACGGGTTCACCGCTGTGGGCGGCGGCGATTCGGCCGCGGCCTTGCGGGTCCTCGGCATGGAGGACAAGGTGTCACACCTGTCCACGGGCGGAGGGGCGGGCCTGGAGATGCTGGAAGGCAAGGAGCTGCCCGGAGTGGCGGTCCTGAAGAAGTGGGTGACCGGTGGCTGAGACTCGTCGTGACCTCATCGTCGCCAACTGGAAGATGAACGCCACCCACCTCGAGGCGATTCAGATGATCCAGAAGCTGGCCTACCGCCTCAACATCCCCGATTTCGATCGGATCGAAGTCGTGTTGGCGCCTCCGTTCACCTCCTTGCGCTCGGTGCAGACGGTCATCGAAGCCGATCGGTACCTCATGCGGCTCGGGGCCCAACACGTCCACTGGGAAGACAAAGGGGCCTTCACGGGTGAGATCAGCCCACCGATGTTGGCCAAGCTGAGCGTCGCTCACGTCATCGTCGGACACTCCGAGCGCCGCCAGTATTTCGGAGAGACCGACGAGACCGTCAATAAGCGGGTCAAGGCGGTGCTGGCCCATGACATGAAGCCAATCGTGTGCGTCGGGGAGACCCTCGAACAGCGCGAGGCAGGGGAGACCGAGGCGGTGGTGGTGCCTCAGGTCCGCAATGCCCTGGCCGGCGTCAACCCTGAACATGTCGCCGGACTGGCGATTGCCTACGAACCGATCTGGGCCATAGGAACCGGACACACCGCCAGCCCCGACGACGCCGGCGCGGTCTGTGAAGTGATCCGAACCGCTGTAGCCGGGATATCCGGAACGGAGGCCGCAGCCGGTGTCCGGATCCTCTATGGAGGGTCGGTCAACGCCGCCAACATCAAATCCTTCATGGCCAAGCGCCACATCGATGGCGCCCTGGTAGGAGGCGCCTCCCTCGACCCCGACACCTTCGCCGCCATCTGCCGCTACTGGATGTAAGAAACCAGACGAACCGGCTCGGTCCAGATGGTTCGCCTGCCGCTCGGGTCGCTGATCACCCCCCTCGATCGCCCAGAGCGGCGATCGGTCCCCCCGCAAGCAGGGGGACAACAGACCGGTTTTCTGTCCCTCCGCTTGCGGGCTCTCCTATGTCAATTTGGTGGTGGTGTGGTGTTGGTGTTTCGGATGGTTTTCCAGATTTGGCGGGTGATGTGTCGTTTGACGGCTCGTAGTGCTTCTTTTCTGGTTTTGCCTTGGCTCATTTTCTTGGT
>JANMST010000448.1:0-10271 GCA_031389635.1 Acidimicrobiia bacterium
CACCCCCCTCGATCTCGCTGCGCTCGATCGGTACCCCCTCAAGAGAAGGGGGACAGCTCAAACCTCAAACCATCAGCCGTCGGCGGGGCGGACTCCCAGAGTCACCGTGACGTTGACCGACTCGCCGTTTCGAATCACGTCGAGAACCACGGAGTCATTGGGGCTGTAGCTTCGGATCCGGCCCGCCAGATCGGTCATCGATCGAACGCCGAGAGCGTCGACCGCGGTGACGAGGTCGCCAACCTGAAGTCCCGACCCGGCGGCAGGACCGGAGGCAACGATCTCAGTGATGAGCGCACCCGCTTGATCTCCGGTGGCATCTTCACCGGTGACGCCGAGGAAGGCGGTTTCGATAGGGGTGCCGGCAACTATCTGCTGGGCGATGTCGTAAGCGACGGCTATCGGAACTGCGAAGCCGACGCCGCTGTTGGTGCCGGTTTGGGTGAAGATCTCGATGTTCACGCCGATCACGCGTCCCTGGCGGTCTGCGAGGGCGCCTCCTGAGTTACCGGGATTGATCGAGGCGTCGGTCTGAATCAGAACCTGAACAGAGTTGATGTTGGCAACCGGACGATCAACCGCGCTCACGACGCCGGACGTAACCGTTTGCTCCAGCCCCCACGGGCTTCCGAGAGCAACCGCCAGTTGGCCAACAACCAGCTCCTCGTCGAGAGCCAGAGGCGCGACAGGAGTGTCATTGGTGTCAACTTCGATGACGGCGACATCGTGGACGGTGTCGGTTCCGAGAACAGTGCCCTCTGCCTGATTGCCGTCGGCGAATCGGACCACGACGCTGTTGGAGCCCTCGACAACGTGAGCAGCGGTGAGGACGTGCCCCTCGTCGTAGACGAATCCTGAACCGAGCCCGAATCCGGCTTCGATCTGGACCATCGAAGGGAGAAGAGCCGCGGCTACTGCTGCGACCGGTTCCTCGCCATCAGGGAGGATCTGGGTCGTGCCGGCCGCGGTGGTCGCCGTCACCTCGGTACCCGAGGGTGCGGCATCGTCGTCGACAAGGAGGCCGATGCCGAAACCACCCGCCACGAGGAGCCCTCCGAGCAAGGCGGCCAGGATCCGACTCGGTCCCCTGGGGCCCGATCCCTTAGGACTTGGGGGAGGCAAGATCGGAGGTGTGACCCTGATTGGCTCGTCGTATGAGAGTGTCGGCTCGGACGGCACCGGAGGTAGATCTGCCGTCACTACCTCTGGTTCGTCGGGTCGGTTGGTTTCCAGCACGTCAAATCCTCCAAGCAATCGGTGTCTGCAATCAAAGTATCGGCACGGCTTTAAAGGAGCGGTTAAGAACCTGCCCTCCTACGCCTCCTATGGCACCGGGTTTTCTTTGGGGGGAGGGCCGGTGGTTCGGTCGGTCGGGAGCCAGATCACCGTGGTGCTCCCGCTCTTGTGAGTCTGCCGGGAAAACACCGTGAACATGCCCCCATGAAGTTGTGCGACCTGTTCAACGATGCTCAAGCCCAGACCTGATCCGGTTCGGGCCAGGTCGAAGCCGGGACCCTGATCGGCCACGGCCAGGTAGGCCCAGCCATCCACTTGTCCGGAGGCAACTCGAAGGTCCGATCCCGGCGGGGCAACCCGCAGGGCGTTGTCGATGAGATTGCCGAGGGCGCGGGTCAGCGAGACTGGGTCGGCCTGAACCGTCGCCGACTCCGTGACCACGCCCAGGGAGACGTCGGCAGTGGCGGCCGATGCAGTGAGGTCCCCCGCCACCTCCGCGGTCAATCCAGCCAGATCGACCGTAACCATCGCAGCCTGCCCGTTCTGGAAACGGGCCGCCGCCAGAAGTCCGTCGATCATCGTGCCCATGCGCTCGGCGTTGCGAACGACTATCTCCCCTGTGGCCTTCCACTCCTCCACCGTCGGAGCCGGGTCATCAAGCGCCACCTCGACGTTGCTCCGAATGACCGACAACGGAGTCCGCAGATCATGGGACGTATCGGCCAGGAACTGTCGTTGTGACTTGAAAGCCCCCTCCAGTCGATCGAGCATCCCGTCAAAAGTCGATGCCAGCCGGGTGAGTTCGTCGTCCGGCCCCGGCAACGCAATACGACGCGAGAGGTCCGAGGCTTCTATCTCGCGGGCTACCTGGCTGATTCGATCTACGGGTGCCAGAGCCCGCCCGGCGATGACCCAGCCGACGACCAGGCTGATGAGGAAGAGGAGGGCGATGGCGAGGAGCGTGTACCGCGCCAGTTGATCGAGTACGAACTGGTTGAACATGCTCTCCAGGGTCCTTACCTGGGCTTCCTCCAGGCGGGGGTCAACGATCAGTTGGAACTGTCCGAGTTGGACCTGCTGGCCCCGAATGACGAGGCGGGTCTCGGTCTGGCGGGTCAGCTGCCAGCGAACCGCTACGTAGAGCAAAGCCAGGATGATTCCACCGAGGCCAAACACGACCGCTGAGTACAAGGCCGACAAGCGGAAACGGATCGACCGGAAGACCTTGAAGCGCGACCACCTCGCCTTCACGGTCCAACCAGTCTCATAAGGCAGACCTCATCCGGTTTGGGCTCGGAGTACATATCCGCGACCGGCCACTGTCTCGACCGGCTGGGGCTCCCCCAGCTTCTTGCGCAGGTTTGAAACCGTCACCCGGACCGTGTTGGTGAAAGGATCGGCCATCTCGTCCCACACATGCTCGAGAAGGGTTTCCTGGGACAACACCTCGCCGGCATGGGCCATCAGATACTCGAGTAGCGAGAATTCCTTGGCCGTCAAAGCGAGATCGACCCCACCCCGGGTTACCTCGAAGCGGGCCGGGTCGAGCGTTATGTCACCGACTGTGAGAATCGGGTTTCCGGCTTCGTCGCGGCGCAGCAACGCACGGGCCCTCGCCGCCAGTTCGGCGAATGCGAACGGCTTGACGAGGTAGTCGTCGGCGCCCGCATCGAGACCGGCCACGCGGTCCTCGATGTCATCGCGGGCGGTGAGCATCAAAACGCGGGGGCGATGGCCCTCGAAACTGGGAAGGTCCCCGACGACCATCCGGCGGCACAACTCCAGCCCGGATCCGTCCGGCAGGTTCCAGTCGAGGACGGCCAGGTCGTAGCCGCCTGATCGGAGTTTTTCTTCGGCGTGACCGGAACCAAGGGCGATATCAACCGCGTATCCCTGTCGGCGGAGGCCTCGCGCTATCGCATCGGCAAGGTCGCGCTCGTCTTCCACTACGAGAACGCGCATTGCCAGAACGCTAACGCAAAGGTGATAAGCGACGCGTAAACCCAAACCTCACCTGCGAGCGCCGAGTGCCGGTGGTGACGGTTAAATGCGGTATGCCCCCCAAGTCCTTCTGGTCCAAAAGTGCCATGAAATCGCGGGACTGGAAGCGATTTCGAGCGGTCCTGTTCGATCTCGACGGTGTCCTGACCGACACTGCTTCGATCCACTCCGGGGCCTGGAAGGCGACCTTTGACGACTTCCTCAAACTTCGGGCGGCAACCCACAGGACCGAGTTCGCCCCCTTCGACATCGAGACCGACTATCGCCAGTACGTCGACGGTCGTCCCCGATTCGAAGGCGTCGACAAGTTCTTGAGGTCCCGTGGGATCGAACTTCCGTGGGGACGTCACGACGATCCGGCGGGTTATGCGACGGTCTGCGCGGTCGGCAACAGGAAGAACGACCTGGTGGGGACGATCCTCACCGAGCAGGGGGTAGAGGTCTATCCGGGCTCGCTCGCCCTCCTCAAGTTCCTGGCAGCGGAGGGAATTCCGATGGCGGTGGTCACTTCGTCGGCTAATGCCGGAGCGGTCCTAACCGCCGGCGGCATCATCGACCTATTCACCGTCCGGGTCGATGGCAATGTCGCGGCCCGGCTCGGATTGCGCGGCAAGCCTCACCCGGATCCGTTCTTCGAAGCCGCCCGCCAGCTCGAGGTGGACCCACCGGACGCGGTGGTCGTCGAAGACGCCATCAGCGGGGTGCAGGCCGGCCGAGCCGGCGGATTCGGTCTGGTCATCGGAGTCGATCGGCACGGCGACGCCGAAGCGTTGAAGAAGGCGGGCGCGGACCTGGTCGTCTCGGACCTGGGAGAGCTGCTCTGAAGCTTGAGGTTTGAACCCCGACCTCGAACCTCAAACCTCTTACCATCGCCTACCGTGCGCACTGCCAAGGGCTTCACTCCAGCCGACTACGGCTCCGATCCGTGGATCATCGAGATACGAGGTACTGATCCCGAGAAGGCCGGCTTCTACGAGACCATTCTTGCTCTCAGCAACGGCCACATCGGGGCGCGGGGAAGTTTCGAACAGGGAGAACCGCGGCACCAGCCGGGTGTGCTCGTCAACGGGTTTCACGAGACATGGTCGATCGACTACCCGGAGTCCGCGTACGGGTATGCCAAGACCGGCCAAACCATCCTCTATGCGCCCGACACCACAGGTCTGACCGTCGTCGTCGACGAGCGACCGCTCGAACTTGCCAGGGCCGAGGTAACCCGCCGGCTCGATCTGCGCCAGGGTTTGGTGACTACAACCGCGGTCTGGCCCGATGTCACCGTCCTGTGGTCGCGACTGGTCTCATTGAGCAGGCGACACTTGCTCGCCTTGCGGGTTGAGGTCGAAGCACCTGCGGGCACCGAGATTGAGAGTGGGTGGCGAAACCGCCAGGACACCGACTACCTCTCCGTGGTCGGCGCCGCCTCCGATCCGCGTCGAGCCCGCTCGTTCGGCCGAAGGGTGCTCGCAGCCGGGCCGGTCAAGGTCGAGGGTGCCGCGATGGCCGTGGTGTTCAGGACCGTCCGAAGCGGCATGGACCTCGCTCTCGCCGTCGATTACGGACCCACCACATCAGAGATAGCGGTCGAATCAAGCTCGATCGACGGGTTCCAAATCACCCTCCAGGGGTCACCGATCGATAAGAGGGCGGCCTACATCCTCACTTCGAACCAGGCCGAGGCCGAAGCCGAGTTGAGGCTCGCCCCGGACTTCCCGGGACTCGCCCGCGAACAAGCGGCTGCACTCGAGGACTTCTGGAGTCATGCCGCGGTCGACTTGGTGGGGGACCCCGTGCTGCAACAGGCGATCAATTGGGCTGTCTTCCAACTCCATCAGGGTTCCGCCCAGGTCGTCGGAAAAGGCATCCCGGCCAAAGGGCTCACCGGTCAGGCGTATGAGGGCCACTACTTCTGGGATACCGACGTGTTCGTGCTTCCGTTTCTCGCCCATCATTCACCCAGGGCGGCCGCCGAACTGATCCGATTCCGCCATGCCCTCCTCCCGTCCGCCCGGCTGCGCGCAAAAGAGTTGAGCCATGTCGGCGCCCTCTATCCGTGGAGGACGATCAATGGCGAAGAAGCGTCGGCCTACTACGAAGCAGGCACCGCTCAGTTCCACATCGACGCCGCCGTGGTCTACGGGATCGACAGCTACATCAAAGCGACCGGCGACGAAGAACTTCTGTGGGAATGCGGCGTCGAGATCGCCGCTGAGACTGCCCGCTTCTGGGTCGACCTCGGCTTTTTCGAAAAGTCCGACCCGACAGCGCCGTCCTTCCACATCCACATGTGCACCGGGCCGGACGAATATTCAGCTCTGGTCGACGACAACGCGTACACGAACTACATGGCTCGCTTCAATCTGGCAACCGCCGCCGGTTGGGTCCGGCGGATGGGCGCCGAGCAACCCTCTCGTTATCAGGCCCTGGCCGATCGCATCGGCCTCGACCCGTCCGAGGTCGAAACCTGGGAGACGGCGGCCGCGGCGATGGAACTTCCTGTCGATCCTGATTTGGGGATCACGCCACAGGACGCCCGGTTTCTCGAGCGAGAGGCTTGGGACTGGGATACCCCCGACGATCAATATCCACTCCTCCTCAACTTCCATCCCCTGGTCATCTACCGCCATCAGGTTCTGAAGCAGGCCGACGTCGTGATGGCAATGTTCCTGCTCCCCGATGCGTTTTCCGATGACCTGACCCGGGCCAACTTCAATTACTACGACCCGATCACCACCAGTGACTCGTCGCTGTCCCCTGCCATACAGTCGGCCGTGGCGGCCAGGATCGGGCGATCCGACCTGGCCATCACCTACTTTCGGCACGCTGCCTTTCTCGACCTGGCCAACCTCGCCGGCAATACATCCGACGGGGTCCACGTGGCGACGGCTGGAGGCGTGTGGCAAGCCCTGGTCTCGGGATTCGGGGGGTTCACGTGGAGGTCCGGGCGGCCAGATCTCTCACCCAACCTTCCAGCGGAGTGGAGCCGCCTCGGATTCGCATTGTCTATCAGGGGATCGAGGGTTCGGGTCGAGGTCGTCAAGGATCATGTGACGATTCAATTGGAAGCAGGCGATCCGGTGGATCTCGACATCTGGGGCGCCGCCCACACCATCACGGAACATCCGACCACAGTCGCTCGATGACGGCAGCAGAAGCCCGCGGCCGGCTCGAACCGCTGGTCGGGATCGAACTCGGAACCGGCGAGTGGACGTTGCTGTCGCATGATCGGATCAGGATGTACGCCGACGCGGTGGCGCACTCCGACGAGGAGGTACCAACCATGATGCTCCTCTCGTTGATCCCGGGCCTGACTTCGACCATCACGCTGCCGATTGACCCGCCGCGGACCACCGTCAACTACGGACTCGACGCCTGCCGACCGGGGAAGCCGGCCAGGGCCGGAGAACGAGTTCGGGCAAGGATGACACTGCTGGCAATAGAGGACGGCGATACTTGGCTTCAACTCAAGCGTCGGGTGACTCTAGAAAACGAAGCCGGCGAACCGGTCCTGGAAGCAGAAACGTTGACGAGGTTGTATTGGTGACGGATACGTTTGAGGTTTGAGGTTTGAGGTTTGAGGTCAGAGGTCTTGGATTTTCAACCTCGAACCTCTCACTTCGAACTTCGAACCTATTTCGACAGGCTGCGGCCTCCACCTACGGTTATTACCTCTCCGGTGATGTACGACGAGTCGTCCGAGGCCAGGAAGGCAACCGTTTCTGCCACCTCCTCGGGCAGACCCATCCGACCCAACGGTACGGCGGACACCATCTTCTCCCGAACCTCTTCGGGGATCGCCATGGACATCTCGGTTCCGATCAGCCCTGGGGCCACCGCATTGACCCTCACCGCCGGAGCGAGAGCGAGGGCGAGAGCCCGGGTGAGACCGACGAGCGCTCCCTTCGACATCGAGTAGTTGAACTGGCCGAAGTTGCCCAGATATGCCCGTGAACTGATGTTGACGATCGTGCCGTGATCGAACAGCGGAAGGAGTTGGTCGATGAGGCGGTGGGCGGCACCAAGGTTGACGTCCAGCACGCCGCGGAAGTCGCCAGCGGTCATGTTCACGAGTCGAGCATCGCGCGTGATGCCGGCACTATTGACGATCGTTCTCAGAGCGGCCGGGGAGCCGTCGAGTCCCGCCAGGACAGCGTCCATCCCGCGCTCGGTTGTCAGGTCGGCTTGCACCCCGATCACCCGGGCGCCGGACGACTCGAGGTCCGCCACGGCTGCACCCAGACGATCTGCCATGTCGACCGCCACGATCGTCGCGCCGGCGGCTGCCAATCGCCGGCAGATGGCGAGCCCTATGCCCCCGGCGGCGCCGGTAACAACGGCAGCACCGTCGATCCGGGCGGTCATGGAAGGGCCTTTCCAAGGTGTTCGGCACCCAACCGGATGAGCTCCCCGTTGGGACCGTTGGGACGGCACAACACCTCCACCCAGAACCCCACCATTTCGGGCGCTGTGTTGGCGCCCACGGCCACAACGTTCACCGGAACACCCGCTCGGGCTGTTTCAAGGGCCAGGGTTCGGGCGGCTGACAGCAGACCGCACGCCACCATCGCGCTGCCGATGCCACGCCGACCAAGCAGATCATCACCTTCGAGCAAATACACGATCGGCCCGCTGTGTCTGACCGCGGCCTGCGACAGCTCGAACGCCTCCGTCAATTCTTCCAGCACCGCCGTCCACTCATCGGACACACCGGAGTTGGCGACAAAGACCAACGCACTGTCTGGCAGTGACAGGCCGCCGAGGGCGCCGGCCAGTTCATCATTCTGGGATCTGATCACTCTGGCGTTCCCAGCACGACGGCCTGATCGGCCACAAGATGGTCGACCTCCTCGTTGCTGAGGCCGGCCGACAGGAGGATGCGACGACTCTCGCCTCCGAGGATCGGCGGGGACCCGCTCGCCCGCGCCGGTTCACCATCGAGACGCAATGGAGACCCGGACACCTTGATTGCACCCGCCCTCTGATGCTGCATCTCGACCAGCATCTCATTGTGGATCACCTGAGGATCGTCGAACACCGAGGACAGGTCGAGCAGACGCCCTACCGCGAGACCGGCCCGACCGAACAAATCGATCCAATGGTCGGTCGATTCCTTTGCGAGGGCTGCCTCGATCGCGGCAGTCAACTCTTGGCGATTCGACACGCGGGAGGCGTTGTCGGCGAAACGAGGATCGTCGACGAGATCGTCGAGGGCCAACAGCGTGCAGACCTCGGCGAAATGGCGATCGGAGACGACCGCAAGGTTGATGTGGCCATCGCCGGTGCGAAAGGTTTGATTCGGTGCAGTCACCGGCGAAGCTGTTCCGGTTCGTGCGGGCTGCTGACCGGTGGCAAAGAACTGTGCATTCCAGCCAGCTTGAACGGCAATCAGACCATCCCGCAGAGACACCTCCACCAACCGGCCGCGACCCGACACAGAGCGACCCACCAGGGCGGCGCAGATCGCGGCAGCGGCGTTGGTTCCGGCGACGAAATCAGCGATCGTGGTGGCGGTTTTGTGATGGGACTCACCCTCCTCGCCCGTGATCGACATCATCCCGGACTCGCCCTGGAAGACGAGATCGATTCCGGCCCGTTCTGCCGACGGGCCTGACGTGCCGAACGCCGAGATCACCGCATAGATCAGGCCGGGGGTGTCCGTCGTCACATGAACGTATCCAAGCCCCATCCGCTCCATCGCTCCCAACCGCAAATTGTGGACGACGACGTCGGCCCCGGTCACGAGGCAGCGCAAAGCCGCCGCCACTGCAGGGACCTTGGGGTCGGCAGACAGGCTCGACTTTCCGCGATTGACCGCCATGAAGAAGGCGCTCTCGCCGTTGATGAACGGGCCGATGGCCCGGGCCAGGTCGCCCGTAATCGGCTCAACCTTGATGACCTCGGCGCCGAGATCGGCCAGAAGCATCCCGCAGTAGGGAGCAGCGACCAGGTTCCCGAACTCGACCACCCGGATGCCGTCGAGAGGGCCCGACGGGCTCATACCCGTTCGACGACCGCAGCCACTCCCTGACCTACCCCGATGCACATCGTCGCGAGGCCGTAGCGCCCGCCCTGCTTCACGAGTTCGTGAACCAGAGTCGTAAGGATTCGGGCTCCCGAAGCCCCCAGTGGGTGACCGAGAGCTATCGCCCCACCATTCACATTGACCCTGTCGGGATCAAGATCAAGGCCCCGAGCCGAAGCAAGCGCCTGGGACGCAAACGCCTCGTTCAATTCGATCAGATCGAGATCCTCGGGCCCGATACCGGCCCGTTCCAGGGCCTTCTTCGATGAAGGAACCGGACCCATTCCCATGTAGTCGGGGTGGACACCGGCGACAGCCGATGAAACCAGGCGAGCGATCGGGTTCAAGCCGTGCCGCTCGACTCCCTCTTCAGTAGCGAGAAGCAATGCGGCGGCACCATCACTCATCGGCGACGAATTGCCGGCGGTAACCGTGCCGTCCTTCTTGTAGACCGGTTCGAGAGCAGCGAGTGCTTCACTCGAGGTGTCGGGCCGGGGGCCTTCGTCGGCCGTAACGGGGATCGAACGCCGATGGCGATAGTCGACGTGGGCATCGACAGCCTCGATCTCCTCCTTGAAGCGGTCCGTCGCATGGGCCGAGACGGCCCGTTCGTGGCTGGCGAGGGCAAACCGGTCCTGGTCTTCTCTCGTGATCCCATATTTCTCGGCGACTTTCTCGGCCGTCATCCCGAGGGTGATCGGCGGGTACAACTCCCTCATCCGGGGGTTGACCAGCCGCCAACCGAGAACAGTGTCGACGAACTCTGGGGCACCGGTTGGGAAGCCATGGTCCGCTTTCGACATCACCAGAGGGGCCCGGCTCATCGACTCGGAACCTCCGGCGATCATGACGTCACCCCAGCCGCCGGCGAGAGCGTGAGCAGCACTGATGACCGCCTGAAGCCCCGACCCGCACAGTCGGTTGACGGTCGTCCCCGGGACCTCGATCGGGAGCCCGGCGAGCAGAGCCGCCATGCGACCCACATTGCGATTGTCCTCCCCCGCCTGGTTGGCGC
>JANMST010000449.1:0-5283 GCA_031389635.1 Acidimicrobiia bacterium
GTTCTTCGGGGTCGCCGTCTTGAAGTATCGGCTCTACGACATCGATCGGATCATTTCGCGGACGGTCTCCTACGGGTTGGTGACGGCCGTGCTCGTCGGGGTGTATCTCGGGACGGTCTTCGTCATTGGGACCCTGATCCCGTCGCAAGGAGAATTGGCGGTCGCAGGGTCGACTCTCCTGGCGGCGGCCCTTTTCAATCCCTTGCGGCGCAGGATTCAGAACGTTGTGGATCGGAAGTTCAACCGGTCGCGATTCGATGCTGTGTTGACGATGGAGGCGCTCTCGCAGCGTCTGGCCAATGAGGTGGATCTGGCAGCGCTGGGTCTGGAGTTGGAGCAGGTTGCCTACCAGACCATGCAACCGGTCAACGTCCAGGTCTGGGTGCGGGGAGCCCGGGGATAGCGGACCGACAGCGGGATCACCTAGCTTTGCACTATGCGGGAAATCTCGGTTCGAGTCCTCAACCGGACTCTCCTCGACCGGCAGTTTCTGCTCAGCCGCGCCTCGGGTCCCACGCTCCCGGTGGTCGAACGCCTGGTCGCTCTGCAGGCACAGGAGCCCAACTGGCCGTATGTCGGGCTCTGGGCGCGAGTTGGCGACTTTCGCATCGATGACCTGATGTGGTTGCTGATCACCAGGCAGGTGGTTCGCACTGCCGGATTGCGGCGCACGCAGCATCTGATGGCAAGTGGCGATGTCCGCTGGCTGCGACCCACGATCCAGCCCGTACTCGATCGCGGCGCGCAGTCGCGGTACTTCACCAGGGAAACCTCCGGGCTAGACCGCGACGAACTCGTTGCTGTTGGAGTCAATCTGCTTGGGAGGGACACGTTGTCCAGGCGCGAGCTCGCACTGCGCCTTGCCGAAAAGTGGCCGGGACGCAACGGTCGGGTGCTCGCCGCGGCATTGGAACTCCATGTGCCCCTCGTGCATTCGCCGGGCACCGGTGCTTGGGGTAGATGGGGGAGCCCGGCGCGGGTTGAGGTAGCTCGTGCCGAGCCAGTGCTCGGATCGCTATCCGACTCGGCCCAACCAGAGAGGATGATCCGTCGTTATCTCGGCGCCTTCGGGCCGGCCACCGCCATGGACTTCCAGAGTTGGTCGGGCCTCACAAGGATGGAGAAGGTCTTCGAAGGTATGCGACCGGGTCTTCGCGTCTACCGCACCGACGAGGGTGTTGAGCTTTTCGATCTGCCCGATGCAACACTCGCAGACGGTGATTTGCCGGCTCCAGTCCGGTTCCTTCCGGGGTACGACAATGTCCTCCTCGGCCACGCTATACGCACCAGGATCGTCAGCGACGAGGATCGCAAGCAGGTGATGCCTGGTGGTGCGATTGTGCGCCCGACTTTCCTCGTTGACGGTTTCGTCGCCGGCATTTGGTCCTTGCAAAGGTCGACGTTGTTTGTGATGCCCTTCCGCCCGCTTTCCGATGGGGCCAGATCCGAGGTGGCGACAGAGGCAGAGCGGCTGTTT
Organism: Acidimicrobiia bacterium; assembly: GCA_031389635.1. Taxonomy (GTDB): domain Bacteria; phylum Actinomycetota; class Acidimicrobiia; order Spongiisociales; family ZC4RG35; genus DATEEG01. The sequence goes on from JANMST010000449.1 coordinate 1,478, forward strand.
GGGTTTGTCGCTCCAGACGCCGAGGCCGGTGAGGTTTCGATCGGCTCGGTGTGAGGGTGGGAGCCGGCGTCTTCCTCAGTGACTTCGCGAGTTCAATTCGGACAGCGAGCGCTAGGTGGGACTGGTTACTCCTGCGAGATGCGTTCCGTTGAGCCATAAGGGGGAGCCGGTGCTTCGTACTGGTAACCCGATTCCGCTTCATCCTGAGGCGTGAACTCTTCAAGATCGAACAGACGAAGGTGTCCTCGGCGACGCTCGACCGCTTCAGTTCTCATTTTCGGGAACTCGCGGGCAGCATTTTGATACAGGTGAGTCATGATGCGATTGCCTGCGTCGTTGTCCGTGACGAAGATCATGTGATAGATCGAGTGTCCCCGTTCTTCGTGGACGTCGAAAGCATGTGAAAATCTGTAACCGAGCACCCTCTCGAGTCGCCATCTCATCAGGTTCACGTATTCATCCCTCGCCTGACCGCCGTCCAACTGATTCCGTAGTCGAGCGTTATAGATCTCCTGCCACTGCTCGGTCCCAAACATGGCTGTGATTCGGGCAGCATCCTCTTGGCGCACAGTCCCTCCGTCGACTCGAAGCATGCGAATGAACATGCCGGCTGGAAAGAGAAGCCAGAGCTCTGTCTTGTAGGGGCTGATCGTCTTGAATGATGCAAGGGTCTCCAGCGTCGACCATTCACAGTCCGGCCCGGTCGGGTCAATGAATGCAAAGGTGGGCTCTGCGGACCAAGGCCTTAGATCCGCGAGAATTTCGGCGAGCTCACCGGTTGCAGTCCCCTGGAATGACTTGGATATCCCGGCCTGGGTAGTCGGCCCGCAAAGCAGCCTCGAGTTTTCCAGCCTGAGCCGGTCGTTCAAAGAACCGAAGCCTCGTGAATTCATGGTTGGCAGTGTCAAGCGCAACACGGGCAGACCCCCGGATTTCATCGAGTGTGACCCGCTCTTGGTTCTCGGGCTCTCCGGCGAAGAGGTCAAGGTACAAGCGCTCCGGTCGTGATTTAGAGGCCGTCGTGAACGCATCGAGGTAAGCACTCAGGATCCCGAGTTTGGCGCGGGTCCAGAAACCCCATGGACGACCCGCCACCTCAAACGGCCCTCCGATTAGGCATCTCGTCGTATGTGCGCCCGTCAAGTTCTCTGCCGCCGGCCTTGGGGGTGCGACCTCCCCATTGTTTGAAGAAGAAGGGAACACCTGCCGCTCGGCACTGGTCACGGATATCAGCGATCCAACCAAGTTCCACTCGTCGGGCATTGGGTCCGCTCTCACCCCCCGTGATAACCCAATGAATTCCCGCCAGGTTCAGATTGGGAGAGGGCCAAGAAGCGGCTCCAGGCTCAGGAAACGGATAGCTGCCGGGACCGTTCGAAGGTGGCTGAGTCTGAATCGATACTTCTCGTTCTCGATACTCACGCCCATCCACACATTGGTAGGCCAGTCCAAATCCGGTGCCAGGTTCCGTAGCCGCTGCGATCGCTTCGTGAGAACTTGGTAGGTGTGTTGGGGCGTGTCCCGCATCACACTGAAAACATCGTTGATGAACTTGACCGGGACGTCCGGATGAAACAGGTCGCTCATCGAGTTCACGAACACGACACGCGGCTGCTTCCAGGTCCTGGGTAGGTCCAGCGAGTCGGGGTGCATCGTGAGCTTGAAACCAGGGCCTGATGTTCTGGGATTTCCGTCGGCCTGATATTTCTCCGACCCCATCGCCTTGAGCCTCTTGGACATCGTTGCGGCGTAACAGTTGTGGGTAGCGATGCCGGCTGCGATGAACGTGCCGGACGAAGTTTGAATGTCAATGAGCCGCTTAGGACCTATCCGGCGGACGCCATCAACGACCGTGGCAGTCCTGCCAGGGAACCGTCGTCCCACGAAGTCTTTGCATTTGCGTTCTAGGGCTGGCCTGATGGTGGCCAAGAGGCGCAGTCGATCCTCCCAACCTACCTATCAGGATGGCCGTCGGACAACCGGCGCCCGGATGGTTCTCAACCTTGATATCAAACCCCAAATCAGCCCCGTAGGCAGCTACACGTTCCAAGGTCAGCGGGTCCTTACTTTGCGACCACCGAAGGTTCTTGCCCGAGTAACTGCCGTCTGTATCGAACAGTCCAGCAAGCCATCCTGCTTTCCACGCGAGCTCGTCTCGTTCGGGTAGCAACACGTTTGCAATCGCTGCCAGGGAGGCAAGCGAACGGACCTCAAGGGCCACCATGGGTCGGCCTGCCGACGCTTGGTTGAAGGGACGTGTCGTCGGATGACTAATTCCATGAGCGGAATACGCGGTCTGCAGTCGCTCGAGAATCGGGATGTCGTCGGCTAGCACCGCGACCCGGCAGTAGGCCTGAGGAAACCCCAACTTGTCCGATCTCCAGCCCGGGTGCCATCGAAAGGTCCCATCACCCAGTATCGCACCAGCGGCATAGCCCGCCAGATAACTCAGGGAATCGAGTGCTGGTCGAAACGGGGGCAGACCGATATCGACGAGCTTGGACTCGAGCCCAAGATCGGCGGAGTGGCGCCAGTAAGGCCGGTTCGGAGCAAGGAACCGGTGATCGTCGCTGGCAACAATCGTGCGACCTCCAATGGTGATCTCGATCGCTGGCTGTTCGGTTTCCCATACCGCTAGGACCTTGGCCAATTCGTAATTGCGATTCTGTCCCACGGTCGGTTGTTCCGTGAAGGCCACGACTTGGTCACCGACCCGAACATCCTCGATCGGAAGCCAACTCATATCAGACATCAAGACCGGTGTATCCGGAGCCAGGCAGTTGTCGCAACCAGGAGAAACGCGGTCACAACCCGTTGTCGGGTTCCACGTTGCTTCCGTCCATTCGATTCCGCTGTGGTCAGCCATGATCTGGCTCCTGGCGGCTGATCTCCTCACATGAATCACCGTACGGATCAGGTGGGACAGAAAGTCGGTCGCTCCTACCGCTGCGGGCGAAGTCTTGAATTTCGCTCACACCTCGTAGACCTTCATCACCTCGTCGCCGTAGTGGTTGATGACTTTGATGGCGATGCGGCCTGTGTCTGGTTTGGAGAATGGTCGGCTAGTGGTTGAGTAGAGGGTCGTCCAGGCGTCTTCGTCGATCTCGGCCCGGAGAGCCCGCTTCAAACGGTCGTACGGTTCGTTGCCGCCGGTGAAGTAGGCATGGCGGACGAAGAAGCTCTCCCGGTTGTAGTTGGTGTCGATGAACCAGCAAGCGATGTCGTCGGTGGAGTTGGATCGGATCTCGCCTGTGGTGGGGTCGTAGACATCCAGGCCCCGCAACTCGACGACAATCTGGCCGTCTTCTTCCTTGATGGTGACATCGGGTTCCCCGAACACCATGAACAAGTTGGCGGCCCCGGTCTTCTTGAGCAGATCGTCGCCCATCATCAGGTCGGGGTTCATCCGGGTCGGCAGCACCACCAGGTTGCCGAACTGTTTGGCGGTCTCGTCGGCCTGGGCGTCGAAGGCGAAGCCGCACACAATTAGCACCTCGTGCCCGAGGCCTCGCACCGCTTCGATGGCAGCGTTCTTGATCTGAAGCGGTCCGACCGTTCCGTGCTCGGGACCGATCGAGACCGCCACTCGTTTGGAGTTGCCCTCCTTGTCGGTGTAGGTGCCGGTCGCCTGGACCCATTCGCCGGCATACGGCTCCAAGCCGTCGAAGGTGAGGCGCTCATTCTTGATCCGATTCTGAACTCCGGCCTCTCGCCGAATACGGCACGCCGGACCAGAAAAAGCGTTATCTCGACAAGATCCTCGCCGGCGAATCGGTGATCACTGTCGGCATGACCGAGCCGGAAGC
>JANMST010000463.1:0-7430 GCA_031389635.1 Acidimicrobiia bacterium
CAGGAAGTCGGTGATGGCTGCTGCCGCGAACAACGCTGCGGCGTATCCGAGAGCATGCGCGAAACGCTCTTGCGATCGGGTCAAGGCCATGACGAACGGGACCACCAGAACCCGGCCAATGGCCAACCAATCAGGGAACGAAATGACAATGCTCCTTGGAGACCGCCACGACAGGTGGGGAGGGTGATCTTACCGCCAGGGGTTGGCGGAACGAGCCGCCCCTAATCTGGACCAGATGTCCTCGTCCTCCGCCGGCTGGACCCGGGCCGAGCATCTCGGGTTGCTGGCCGACGGGAGCCGCTTCGATGTCCTCGTAATCGGTGGTGGAGTCACGGGCTGCGGGACCGCTCTCGATCTCGCCGCCAGAGGCCTCAAGGTCGCATTGATCGAACAGCACGACGTCGCCGCGGGTACCTCGGGGAGGTCGACCAAGCTGTTCCACGGAGGGATTCGGTACCTTCCGCAGTTCCAGTTTCAGTTGGTGGCCGAGGGCCTCAGGGAACAAGAGGTACTGGCCCGGATCGCCGACTACCTATTCGAATCACTCGAGTTCGTGGTTCCCGTCTACGCCCACATCGGTCTGGCCGACGCTCCGGCCTGGGCGGCCAAGGGACGCCGGGCATCGTTGGCTCTCCGGGCCGGGCTGGTCCTCTATGACCTGTTGGGCGGCTTCGACCGACCGGGATCCCGTCACCGGCGGATCTCCGTGAAGGAGTTGCTGCAGGACATTCCCAACCTCAGATCTGAGGGCCTGCGATCGGGCTTCGTCTATTCCGACGCCCAAACCGACGATGCTCGATTGGTGATCGCCATCGCCAGGACCGCGGTAGATCGTTTCGGGGCGGTCGCCGTGACCCGGGCGAAAGCGAGCGGGGTCAGTTCCGTCAGAGACGGCTACATCGTCACGGTGCAAGATCTCGTTTCGGGCCAGGAACTCAGGGTCGAAGCCAGAGCGGTAGTGGTGGCAACCGGTGCCTTCCCTGCACCGTCGGTCGATGGCTCACGACAGCTCGACGTCATCGTCTCGAAAGGAGCTCACCTCCTAGTCAAGAAGGACCAGATCGGCCTCGGCGATCGCGCCATCGTCCTGCCTCGCACCGACGATGGGCGCGTCATGTACATCGTCCCCTGGGCCGAGCATGCTCTGATCGGAACCACCGATACGCCCTACCGGGGTGACCTCGCCCATCCGGCTGCCGACCCGGCAGACATCGAGTACCTGATCAGGCATGTGGGCCGCTACCTGGACGTCGGGCAGTTTCAACCCCTGTCGACGTTTGCGGGCCTCCGGGCCCTTGCAGACGACGGATCGGGCGAAACCTCCCAGGCCTCGCGCGAGCATATGATCGCCGAACCACGGCCGGGCTACGTCCAGGTTGCCGGCGGGAAACTCACCACCTATCGGCGGATCAGCGCCGACGCCGCCAGCGTGGTGGCCAAGCGCCTGCGAGTCCCGACGAAGTCACCGACGAAGAACCTTCTTCTGTCGGGGGCGGGCGGCGGAAACCCGGTATCGCTGGGCCTCGATGAAGGTACCCGAACTCGTTATCGACGGTACGGCGGCAACGCTCCCGAGGTCGACGCCATCGTCGCGAGTCGACCCGAGCTCGACGTAACACTCGGAGACGACCGGACGACCCTCGCCGAAGTCGTCCATGCCTGCCGGTACGAATCGGCGGTCTCGATTTCAGACTTCACCCTTCGTCGAACCCGGCTGGGTTGGCTCACCGTCGACCATGCTCGCAAGGACCAGCACGCCATCGCGGTGGTGATGGCGGGAGAACTCGGATGGAGCGAGGCAGAGATCGATCGACAGATCGAGGCACACGAAGCCGAGCTCAACGCCGAAGGTCTCTAGACCCAGTCGAAAACCCCTGTTCTGGCACGCCAAAGCCATGCCCTGGCCCCATCCTGTCGCGCCAAAACGAGCTCTTCGTGGAGCTCCCTAGACCCAGTCGAACGTTCTTGCCACGGCCTGTTGCCAGCGGGTGTACAGCCACTGGCGGCGATCCTCGGCCATCCTCGGCATGAATCGCCGATCCTCGACCCAGTTGGCCCGGAGGTCGTCAAGAGAGTCCCAAACACCCTCCGCCAGGCCCGCTGCGTAAGCGGCGCCCAGGGCAGTGGTCTCGGCAACAAACGGCCTGATCACCGGCACCCCGAGGATGTCCGCCTGAAATTCCATCAGCAGCTCGTTGTGAACCATTCCCCCGTCGACCCTGAGCTCGGTCAGAGCCACGCCGGAATCGGTCCGCATAGCCTCAAGGACTTCGCGCGTTTGAAAGGCCGTCGCCTCAAGGGCCGCTCGGGCGATGTGCCCCTTGTTGGCAAAGCGAGTCAAACCGACGATGACGCCCCGGGCGTCCGACCGCCAGTAAGGAGCGAAGAGCCCGCTGAAGGCAGGCACGAAATAGACGTCGCCGTTGTCTTCCACGGTTCTGGCCAGAGTTTCCACTTCCTCGGAACCTGTGATCAGACCGAGGTTGTCCCGCAGCCACTGGACTAGTGAGCCGGTGACTGCGATGGAGCCTTCGAGGGCGTAGACCGGGTGCTCGTCGCCGATCCGGTAGGCAACGGTGGTCAGCAAGCCGCTCTTGGAAGCGATGACCTCCTCACCGGTATTGAGGAGCATGAAGCACCCGGTGCCATATGTGTTTTTGGCCGACCCGGGATCGAAACAGGTCTGACCGAACAGCGCTGCGTGTTGATCGCCGAGAATCCCGCTGATCGGAACTCCGTCGAGCTCGTCGATACCTAGAGCGACCCGGGCGGATGAGGGGACGATTTCGGGAAGGAGGGCGGCAGGGATCCCCATCGTTTCACAGATATCATCGCTCCACCGCAGCGCCCGCAGATCCATGAGCATCGTCCGCGAAGCGTTGGTGACGTCGGTGACGTGGCGACCGGCCGTCAGGTTCCAGACGACCCACGAGTCGATGGTGCCGAAGCAGAGTTCGCCCTTCTCGGCTCGGGCCCGGACATCCGGGTCGTGCTCGAGAAGCCAGGAGATCTTGGGACCCGAGAAGTAGGTGGCGAGGGGTAGCCCGGTCTCGGCTCGAAATCGATCGATGCCCTGGGAGCCAGCGAAACGCTGGCACAGTTCGGCGGTTCGGGTGTCCTGCCAGACGATGGCGTTGGAGACCGGCTGGCCGGTCTTCCGGTCCCAGATCACGGCGGTCTCGCGCTGGTTGGTGACACCGACTGCGGCAAGGCCGGAGGCCTTGATTCCGGCCTCGTTCAAAGCGGCGCCGATCACCCGGCGGACCTTGTCCATGATCTCGATCGGGTCGTGCTCGACCCAGCCCGGTTTCGGAAAGATCTGAGTGTGCTCCTCTTGAGCAAAGCTCACGACTTTCCCGGATCGGTCAAAGACCATGAACCGAGAGCTGGTCGTTCCCTGATCGAGGGCACCGATCAGTGGCCCGGTCATCGCCATTGGATCATGGAATCGGGCGGATCATGAAATCGGGGCGAAGAGATCTACCGCGTTGGCGGCCGGGTCGAGGACCGTGGCATATCGCTGTCCCCAAGGTGCGTCGAAGGGAGCGAGATGCGATTTGGCGCCGGCCCCTGTGAGCTCGAGGTGAAGGCGATCCACCTCCGCCGGGTTCTCACACAGGAAGGCGAGTGCCACGCGGTGACTTCCGGAGGGGGCCTCCCATTCCGAGAACGACTTGACCGACTCTTCGGTGTCAAACATGATTCGAAGGCCACCGGGCCCGCTCGCTTCAACGTGATCATCGGCTTCGCCGCCCATGGTGAACTGCAGGCCGAGCTTTCGATAGAAATCCATGGCGTCGCCCATGTGGGTGACCACGAGACCGATCGCATCGAGATTGGGCATGGCGGCATTGTGCCAGATGGCACCCTTGAATAGCCCGGGGTGCCACTCTGATGTGTGGGTGCTACGTGCTCTCGAGTCGCCGGTGAGCGGCCAACTCCTGGGCGCGGGCTGGATCCTCGAGCCAACGCATCACTACGTCGGCAGCATCTTCAACCATCAGGTCCACCTCGGCGCGCTCACCTTTGGTGAATCGCTTGAGGACATGCTGGGCTGGATCCTGCTTGCCGGGAGGGCGCCCGACTCCGAGCTTGAGCCGCCAGAAGTCCTTGGTGCCGAGATGCTGCTCCAGGGATCGAATCCCGTTGTGGCCGCCACTGCCGCCGGCCTTCTGCAGTCGGAGCCGGCCAAAAGCAAGATCGATGTCGTCGTGCAACACGAGCATGTCTTCGGAATCGACCTTGTAGTACGAGCGAAGCGAGCCAACCGCGCGGCCCGAATCGTTCATGAACGTATTTGGCGACGCCAGGACCAGGTTGCGACCGGGGACCGTGGCCACCTCGGACCGCACTCGCAGCGGACCCCTCTTGAGCTTGCCGTCGATACGCCCGGCCAGAGCGACCAGTACTTCGTAACCGAGGTTGTGTCTCGTTCCCTGGTACTCCGACCCGGGATTGCGGAGGCCGACGATCAGACGCACCGATTACTCGGAGTCGTCGGCTTCTTCCCCGCCGCCCTCTTCGGTCTCGGCGCCCTCTTCGGTCTCTTCGACCTCTGGGACAACCTCGACTTCGGCCACCGGCGTGGTCACGGTGACGAGAAGGTCGTCGGGATCGTCGAGGATGACGACTCCCTCGAGAACCGGAAGGTCTCGAATCCGGATGTCGTCGTTGATGTTCAGGTGGCTGACGTCGACCTCGATGAAGGCCGGAATCTCCGAAGGCAGGGCTTCAATTTCGACTTCGTTCTTGATCGGGCTGAGGATGCCGCCCTCCTTGACGCCCGGAGGATTTCCGACGAAGTGGAGGCTCACCTCGGCCTGGACCTTTTCAGTCAGCGATACCTGGACGAAGTCGACGTGTCGAAAGACGGGCCGGTAGGGATGGCGATCGATAACCCGAACAAGGGTCGGGATCCCTGCGGAGTCGTCTATCTCGAGGTTGATGAGGACGTTGAAGCCGGCGTCGGTGTGGAAAGCAACACTGAGGTCGTGATGGTCGACGGCAACATGCTTGGGCTCGGTGCCCCGTCCGTACACGACTGCAGGGACCTGGCCCTCACGACGGAGCCGCCGCGAGGCCCGGCTGCCAAGTTGGCGCCCGGTAGCGGCTTTGAGGGTGTACTGAGCCATGGAAAAAGTCTCCTGAAAGGGGGAAGAGCCGGGAATTGTAACGGAAACGAGACGCCAGACGCCAGACGCCAGACGCCAGACGCCAGAAGGCAACCTCGAACCTCGAACCTCGAACCTCGAACCTCGAACCTCGAACCTCGAACCTCGAACCTCGAACCTCGAACCTCGAAGAGTCTATCCACGAGGAGGCGCTCGGCTTCGAGAGGTTGGAAATCCAGGTCACCGATTGCCATTGCCTGGAAGACCTCGTCTATCGCCTCGGCAACGGGTCGTCGGGCCGACACCTTCCAGAGCAATGCCAGTCCGCTCTCCAACCGGGCCTCGATCACGTAAGGGGCACCTCCCGCCCGCCCGATCGCCTCGGCGGCCGCCCTGATGAGCCACTCGATCAGCCTGATGACATCGCTGAGCACTCCCAGCGTGTCGTGGATGAATACCACAATCGCAAAACGCGTCCAGGTGACGTGGCGTGACCAGATGGTCGGTGGCGTAACGAAGGACCGGCCGGCGCAGGAAACCGGGAGAAGTGACGAGGCGCTTGCGGACAACACCCACCATGTTGTCCGGAGTGATGAAACCCCGCCCTTTCCAAGCCGGCGAGCGGTGAGATCGGGATCGAGACGCTTTATCTCGATGCGCATTCCGGGCGTCAGATCGTCCCGGCTGAATCCAGGTTGGACGCGGCTGCCGCACACGACGCAGCTCTTGAGCTTCCACTCATTCACGTAGCCGCAACGCAGGCAGAGGCTCACCGTGGCCATCGATCAGCGCACCAGCTTCCCGATCCATTGCACCGTTCGCTCGATCAGACGAGCAGCGTTCCTGGCGCCGCCGAGAGAGTGATCTGCCTCGAGCAACTCCACCGTGACATTCGGTAACGGTCGCACATACCGATCAAACAGCTCCATCCGGCTGAGGGGATCCCTGGTCCCTTGAAAGAACAGCATGGGTGCGGTGATGGCCGGAAGGTGATCCGCCCGAAGCTTCTCGGGCTTGCCGGGCGGATGCAGCGGGTACGCGTAGAGCACGAGCCCGAGAGCTGGTTCGCCCGCTGCGGCCAGGTAGGTTCCCATGCGACCACCCATCGACCGGCCCGCCAACACAACCGGACCTCTGACCTCGGCAACCAGCCGGTCCCTGGCCGCCCGGTGAGCAGAGAGCAAGAGCGGCTGAGAGTCGGGCCTCTTTCGAGCGGCCTCCGGATATAGATAGTTGAAAGTTAGCACCGTCAGCACGCCCACGGCGAGACCGTCTCTCAGTTCGACCAGCCGGGGGTGGTCTTGACTGGTCCCGGCCCCGTGGGCCAGAAGCAGTCCCGTCCGTTCCCCTTGGTCACGACTGTCCCCTCCTCTGACCATCCTGCCCGTTACGGTTTCCTCGCCGACCGCGATCCTGACTTCTTCAGACACCATGCAGCCAAGCGTACGAGAACCACGGCCCTCATCCCTCGCCGAAGTCGGCCCAGGCCTGCTCCTTGCTGCCCTCCTCGCACTGGTTGCTCAACTCATCGGGAATCTCGCCGAGTTGATCTCGCCACTGATCATCGCTGTGGCTCTCGGCATGATCGCAGGCAACACGGTCGCAATGCCTTTGGCGCGACCGGGCATGCGGTTCGCGGCGTCACGGCTCCTCCGGATCGGGGTCGTCCTGATCGGACTACGAGTGGCGCTCGACGACCTGGCCGCCATTGGGCTTCCCGGTCTGGTCGTCGTAGTAATGGCGGTGACAGTCACGTTCTTCGGTACGCAGTGGATTGGTCGTCGACTGGGAGTTTCGCCCGATCTCTCGCTGTTGATCGGAACCGGCTACTCGATTTGTGGTGTCTCGGCTGTGGCTGCGATGAACGGCGTCGTTGGAGCCGACGAAGAAGAGGCGGCCTATGCCATCGGCCTCGTCACGCTTGCCGGCAGTCTCTCGATCGTCGCCCTGCCACTCGTGGGAACTGTCATCGGAATGACACCGGCCGACTTCGGCACCTGGGTCGGCGGAGCGGTCCACGACGTCGCCCAAACGGTGGCCACCGCTTCCACCAACGGTGATGCAGCATTGACCGCGGCCATCGTCGTCAAGCTCACCCGTGTCGCTTTGCCGGCACCTCTGGTCGTCGGCGTCACCCTCGCCCGGAGGCGCCGCAGTCCGCTCCCGTACGCCACTCGGCCCCCGCCGCTGCCATTCTTCGTGGCCGGATTTCCGCTGATGGTCGGAATCCGCTCGACCGGGCTCGTTCCGGACTCCTGGCTGGATCCGATCCGCCAGGTCGAAGGTTTCCTCTTCAACGTCTCGCTTGTGGGAGTGGGG
>JANMST010000001.1:0-7211 GCA_031389635.1 Acidimicrobiia bacterium
GACTGGGTGGTCCTGACCAACACCGTTTGGGGAGCCGGGATCGATATCGAGACACGCCGGCCGTTGTTGTCGGGCGTCATCGGAGGCTATTCGGGCCCGCCTTTGAAACCGATCGCCCTTCGTTGTGTTATTGAAGTTCACAGGGCAATTCCGGACCTTCCGATTGTCGGCTGCGGAGGAGTGGTCTCCGGAGCGGATGTCGTCGAGTATCTGCTGGCGGGGGCGTCGGCGGTGGGTCTCGGCACCATTCACTTCGCCGAACCCCGGGCGGGACGCCGGATCCTTCGCGAAGTGGAGCGATTGTGTCGGCGACTGGGCGTCGCCCGGATCGAGGAACTGATCGGGAAGGCCGATCTCAGTTGAACCCGGTCCTCCCTGTGAACCCAGTGTTAGTCGCCCTCGATCTTCCCACCGCTGAGGAAGCGGTGCGCCTGGCGGAGCGATTGGCTCCGCACGTGGGCGGCTTCAAGGTCGGCCTCGAGCTTCTGATGGGCCCGGGCCCCGCAACGGTTGCTGCCATCCGGCGGTTGGGAAAGCCGGTCTTCGTCGACGCCAAGCTCGCCGACATCCCCACCACTGTCGAAGCCGCTGCCCGCCAGTTGGGCGCGCTCGGGGCGAGATGGGTGTCGGTGCATGCCAGCGGAGGAGCCGACATGGTCAAAGCGGCCGTTGCAGGACTGGAGGAGGGTGCCCGCGGCAACAAAACCGGTGTGCTGGCGGTCACCGTCCTGACCAGTCTCGATGGGGCCAACCTGGCGTCCGTTGGAGTGGCGGGCACCGTCGGCAAGCAAACGGCCCGCCTTGCCCGCCTGGCCGCCGCGGCCGGGGCAGAAGGGGTGGTGTGTTCAGTCCGGGAACTGGGAGACGTCGGGCAGGTGGCTCCCGGGCTTCTGCGGGTTACTCCCGGCATCCGCCCGGCCGGCGCCTCTCCGAACGATCAGGCCCGCGTGGCGACCCCGGCCGAGGCGATCAAGCGGGGAGCGAATTTCCTTGTAATAGGCAGGCCGATCACGAGGGCCAAGGACCCGGTTGCGGCCGCCAGGGCAATCAGCGAGGAATTAGGGCTCTAGAGCGGCCCGGGTGTAGGTGGCCGCCGCGTCCCACAGCAGAAAATCGAGAACCCCGGCGTCTTCGGCCGCCTGAATCTGGGCTCGGACTTCGGCGGGGCCGTAGTCGACCCCCAGTGAGAAGTCCTGCAGCCACGCCATGACGGTGGCGCCGGTACCGGCTACCTGCGTCTGGAAGTCTTCCAGGGAGCGGAAGGCGATGTCGTAGGGAGCCGAGTTGGGATCGGGCACCCCGTACTCGCCGGGCCCCCAGTGCGACGGGTAAACCATCGGAGCCACGTAATCGACGGTGGTAGCCATCCGAGGGATGTCCTGGGCGATCTCGTCGGGCCGGGTCGCGGCGATCCCGAACACCGATGCTCCTAAGCGGGCGCCGGCGGCGTGGACCCGCGGAAGGCTTTCGGTCAGGAACCCGACGATGGCGTCCTCGGGGGTGAGGTCGCCCTGACCCGGGAACTGCATCGTCTCCAGGAACCGATCGGGTCGCCGGACGTAGTCGTAGAGAATGTCGTCGACACCGAGCCTTCCAGCCTCTTCCGCGATGGCGATGTTGTACTCCCACACGTCACGGTTGAAAGGATTCGTGTATCCGCCATACTGACCGTAGGCCCCGCCGTCGGGGGTCTGGACGACCAGATCCATCGCGCCGATCTCAACCGCATGGTCGGCGAGCTTGGGGTCGCGGAAGACTACGAGTCGGCCTATGACCCTGACGCCGAGGGCATGGAGCTCGTCGACGACCTCGGCGAGGTCCCAGAGCTCGTTGACGGCCCCGATCTCGTGGGCCAGGCTCACTTCGGTGTCGTACCAGATCTCGCCGGCCTCGTCCTTGAGATCGATCTCGACGGTGTTGATGAGCCCGGCCGCAATCATCTCCATGATTGGATCCTTGAGCACAGGGGTGGTCCAGGTGTATCCGCTGGCATGAACCCCCCTGATCGGCGGGCCACCTTCCGTCCCCGGCAGGGCCAGCACCACGACCACCGTGGTTTCGGTGAAGTTGCCTAGCTGGTCCGTCAACCGAACCACGATGGGTGCTTCGGGCGGCCGCTCGAAGGATTGGGTGATGACTCCGTCGTCGGCAACAGCTGCCGCCACTCCGTTGATGGTGACGGTCGCGGTGAGGTCGTCGGTGGCGACCCGCACCACCATGGGATCGACCGGCGGCACCGGCCCGGTGGGCTCAAGTATCTCCGCTGATGGGGGAGTGGCGTCGACGCTGAAGGCCCGTTCCAGGCGCACCGTCGGAGCCAGTGACCCCCGGTCGACCTCGGCAACCAGCGTGTAGACGCCATCACCCAGTTCGCCCAGTGGGACGTCAGCAACGAGGTCGGTGACATCGACCGGCAGGTCGTTGCCATTGAGGGTGACACTTACTGCCTGGACCGGGCGGTCGAAGGAGAGAGTGAGGAGCGTCGGGGCGGTCCCGGGCCCGTAGACCTTGCCATCTTCGACACCGGAGAGAGACACCTCCGGCCGGGCAAGTTGAGGCGAGATCACCGCGGCCAACGCCAGCACGGGGCCCAAGGTGAAGACGACCCAGCCCCTGCGAGTAACCCGAAACCGCCGACGCCTGCGGCGACGCGTGTCGGTACGTGAGCGAGTGGTGGTAGCGGCACCCATTGCGGCACCGGAACGGTACAGGATGCCCAGTCATTGATGGGTCGGGGTTGCTGGGTCCGGCTAGGCAACCGCCAACCGATAGCATCGCCGCCCGTGATCTTCCCGACGATCCAATTCGCCATCTTCTTTGTGGTGGTTCTCACCGCCAACTGGCTGCTGAAGCCGTTTCCCCGCCGCTGGAAGCTTTTCATGTTGTCCGCCAGCTACTTCTTCTATGGATCGTGGGACTGGCGGTTCCTGGGCCTGCTGGCGTTCACGACGGTCGTCGATCACACCGTTGGTGACGCCATCCACCGAACCGAAGAGCCGCGGAAGCGGCGCCGCCTCTTGATTCTCGGAGTGGTCGTCAGCCTCAGCGTGGTGGCCTACTTCAAGTACTACGACTTCTTTGCCAGTTCGCTCATCAACCTCTTCCGCCCTCTGGGGATCGATCTCCCGCTCCCGATCCTGAACATGATCCTCCCGGTCGGAATCTCCTTCTTCACGTTCCAATCGCTCAGCTACACCATCGACATCTACCGTCGGAAGCTCGAGCCGGTCCCGCTGCTCGACTTTGCGGTGTTCGTCTCATTCTTCCCGCACCTCGTCGCCGGCCCGATCGTGCGCGGCTCCGAGTTCCTTCCCCAATTGAAGGAGCGGCACGACCCCCGCCGGGTGCAGGGAGCGGCTGCGTTCGGGTTGATTGCGGCAGGACTCTTCAAGAAGGTGGTGGTCGCCAATACCCTCGCCACCAGCGTGGTGGATCCGATCTTCGCCTCACCCCAAAACTTCAGCGCGCTTGAGGTTCTCGTCGGTATCTACGCCTACGCGATCCAGATCTTTGCCGACTTCTCCGGATACACGGATATAGCGGTTGGGCTGGCTCTGCTCCTCGGGTTTCGGTTCCCGCAGAACTTCGACCGCCCCTACTCGGCCACCTCGCTCCAGGACTTCTGGCGTCGCTGGCACATGACGCTTTCGCGGTTCCTGCGGGACTATCTGTACGTTCCGTTAGGTGGAAGTCGGAACGGGCGGGCGGCCACATATCGCAATCTCATGCTGACCATGGTGATCGGAGGCCTCTGGCATGGGGCGGCGTGGACCTTCGTTCTGTGGGGGGCCTTGCACGGGATCGGCCTGTCGATCGAAAGATGGTGGGGAGAGAGAGGAGATCACTCGGCAACGGGGACATCATTGGGTCGCTTCGCCCGAAGATTTCTGACTTTCCAGGTCGTCTGTCTCGGCTGGGTGCTCTTCCGCTCCGATTCGGTGGCCACCGCCGGGACCGTGCTTACCCGCCTCGGTGAGTGGGGCCCGGCCCCGGCGGTGACGACGACCGTGGTCACGTTGATCGTCGGAACCCTTGCCACCCAGTACCTACCCGCTGACTATCGATTGAGGATGCGGGTGGCCTTCTCACAGCTCCGGCCGGTGACGATGGCGGCAATCCTGGGCGGACTGCTGCTTGTCATCGACGCCCTGGGATCAGAAGGTGTTGCCCCATTCATCTATTTCCAGTTCTGACATGATCGAACCACAAACTCCACAATTCATCCCCGGCGACAAAGGGATGCCGGCTGGACGAGTGATCGGCGTGATCGTTTTCGCTCTTGCTATCGGCCTGATCCTCAATGCCCCCGACATTCGACGGACCGCCGAACGGCAGGAAGCCGGGTGGAAACGCGACGTTGCCAGTGCCATGATCCAGCCATTCGAATGGTTTGCGAGAACCCTGCGCCTGGACGCGCCACACAATCTCATCGACTCTGCCATCGGAAGGCAAGCCGAGCAGAGCCCCCCGTCGACCACCACAACCACTGCCCCGGTCCCGGTCGCCACACCCGAGACGACGCCGACAACAGCCCCTTCCCGCCGGGAGATCACTGCGGCAGATCCACTGCGGATGTTCATCGGAGGCGATTCGATGGTCGGTCAGTTCGGCCCGATGCTCGAGAACACGGCCGAGGCCGGTGGTCTGGTCGAGGTGACCGAAGTGCTCTACGAGTTTTCCTCCGGCCTCACACGGCCCGACTTCCTCGACTGGCCGGTCCGCCTCCGCGAAATTAGAGAGGTGCAGGATCCCGACGTGATTGTGTTGTTCTTCGGTGGCAACGATGCCCAGGCAATCCAGATCGACGGTGTCTGGCATGAGTTCGGGTCCGATACCTGGATGGCCGAGTACCGAACAAGGGTTGGCGACCTGATGTATGAACTCGATGAAGACGGTCGCGACGTCTATTGGATGGGCATGCCGATCGTCCGTTCCGACGACTTCCGCCAGAAGGTCGAAGTCCTGAACGAGATCTATCGGTCCGAAGCCGAGCGCTTCGAGAGCGTCAACTTCGTCGACAGTTGGTCCGTGTTCACCGGGGCTGATGGCGAGTTCTCCGAATACCTGACCGACTCCAACGGCGACCTGGTGGACATGCGACTCAATGATGGGATCCATCTCACCACCGCCGGCGGCATCCGCCTGGCGGAGGTGGCCTTCGGGGTTATCGCCGAGAATTGGGGTATCGCCTAGATGGCCCAGGCCTCCCCCCAGGATGTGATCCAGCGGCGCACGGTGGGCACTTTGATGGTGGGGCAGTCGCTCGGTACTGCTGCATCGGCTTCGATGCTGGCAGCCCTCGGACTTCTCGCCGCCGAGGTCCTCGGCAGCGACAGTCTGGCGGGCCTGCCGGCCGCGGTAGGAACGCTCGGGACGGCTGTGATCGCATCGCCTCTGGCAGGCCTGGCGGTCCACAAGGGACGTCGCCCGGCTCTGTGGACCGGGTACGGTCTGGGTGCCATCGGGGCGGCCACGGCGGCCCTGGCCGGTCAGGTGGGGGTGTTCTGGCTCCTTCTGATCGGGATGACGATCTTCGGTGGCGGGCAGGCGGCCAGCCTTCAATCGAGATTCGCCGCGGCCGACCTGGCGTCCCCTGAGCGGCAGGCCCGCGACATCTCGAGAGTGGTGTGGGTGGCGACGATCGGTGGGGTCCTCGGGCCGATTCTCAACTCCACCGAGGACACCATGGGTCGCTCGCTGGGACTAGGCCCATGGGTCGGACCGATGATCGCCGCGGTCTTCCTCTATGCGACGGCGGCGTCGTGGGCCGCAGCCCGGTTGCGACCCGATCCTCTCCTGCTCCGGGCCGAGCGAGCTGGACTGCCCTCGGTCGAGCGGCCTCGCCGTCAGCTCACAACCGCCTGGAGGGCGGTCCGGTCCGAGCCCCTGGCCTTGCTGGCCATCGGTTCTTTGACTGTGAGCCACGCTGTGATGGTGGCGGTGATGACGATGACCCCGCTTCACATGCGCGATCATGGTCAAGCAGGGTTGTCGGGTGCTGTCATCGCGGTCCACGTGCTCGGCATGTACGGGTTGTCGCCTTTGGTCGGCAAGTACACCGATCGAGTAGGCGCTTCCCGGACCATCAGGGACGGCGCCCTGATCTTGGTCGCCGGTGTACTTTCGTCCGTGGTGGCCGGCTACCAGCCATTATTGATCTTCATCGGGTTGTTCCTCCTCGGCCTCGGCTGGAGCTTCGGCTTGATCGCCGGATCTGCGTTGCTGACCGCATCGGTCCCCGATCGATCGCGTGTCGCCGCTCAGGGACTCTCCGACACCCTCCTGAGCGGTCTCGCTGCCGCGGCCGCCTTGACCTCGGGCCTGATCAAACAGGGATGGGGATTCCATTGGCTCGCCATTCTGGCCTCAGCGTTTGCGATGTCACTGGCGGTGGCAGCGATTCTTCTCGGGAGGCAGCGACCGGCTGCACGGACCATGAACCCGGTCTGAGGCGGCCCGTGGTTTACCATCCAGGCATGACGCAATCCGGACCCCCGGTATTCACCCCCGAACAACGAGCCGCCGCGTTGGCCAAAGCAGGGGAGGCGCGTCGTCTCCGCGCTGAGGTGAAGGAGCTGCTGAAGACAGGCTCCGTGACCCTGATTGAAGTGCTGGAGCGCGGCGACACCGAGGACTACATAGGCGGGATGAAGGTCGAGTCGGTACTCGAGTCTCTTCCCGGCCTGGGCAAGATCAAAACCAAGCGCCTCATGGAGGAGCTGGGAATCGCTTCGAACAGGCGACTGCGGGGTCTCGGTGACAGACAGCGCGCCGCCCTCCTCCAACATCTCAGCTGACCGGGAGACCAACCAGACGGCCCCGCCTGGCCGCCTCTTCGTCGTTTCCGGTCCGTCCGGAGCGGGCAAGTCATCTGTCGTTGCTGGGCTCCGGCAGCGACGGCCTCTGTACTTCTCGGTGTCTGCAACGACCCGCGAGCCCCGCCCCGGCGAAACCCATGGAGTCCACTACTGGTTCCTCCAATCCGATGAGTTCGCGGCGCTGCTCGACACCGGAGACCTCTTGGAGTGGGCCGAATACAACGGCCCCCGCGGGCCATCGGCCCCCTCGCCCTGGAGGCGCGTCGGGTGTCCGTCCCCGGCGCAGCCCTGGTCGGTGATGCGGCGGGGTTCTACGACCCGTTCACGGGAGAGGGCATCACCCTCGCCCTCCGCGGCGGCGAGATCCTGGCCGAGGTGGCCGACCGCTCGTTG
>JANMST010000067.1:0-2721 GCA_031389635.1 Acidimicrobiia bacterium
CCCCACGCCGGCGGCGGGTGCCGTTGCGGCAGAGCGGTTCTGCAAATCGATGTGGCTCATTGTGTTGCCCTCTAGGTTGGCAGGGCAGCCGCGGACCACCGATCCCTTTACTAGTTTTGAGCACGGCCGGCGCACCCACGCCCTGATTCTGGCCTCGTTGCTCGGTATTGGCTGCCTGGCGCTGCTCGGCTTGACCTCGAACTTCTGGGTGGCGATCGCTCTGCTGGCCGTATGGGGGCTGACGTTCTCGGTGAGCGTCCCGATACGGCAGGCGTACATCAACGGAATTATTCCGTCTGAGCAGCGTGCGACCGTTCTCTCGTTTGACAGCCTGATGGCGTCCGCCGGAGGTGTGGCCGCCCAGCCGGCGCTGGGCCGGCTGGCGGACGTTCGTGGCTACGCCGCGGCATACGTCGTGAGCGCCGTGATCCAGATAGCGGCGGTGCCCTTCCTGCTTCTGGCCCGGCGGGAGGACGCACCTTCGGATCGGATCGAGGAGTAATGGCGTGGCGCGGCCGAACCCCGGCGTGTTCGTCAGACGCGTTAACGCATCTTCCCTGTTGCCAAACGTTACTCATCCGCCACGAGTGTTGTGGAACTATCGGCACTTGACGCAGTAGAGTCTGCGGTACGTCTTCTGCAGTGGCCTAATCGTTAACAAACACCGAGGGTCTCCATATGCAACGTCGGCTCGGCTTTTCATTTCTTTTTCTGATCCTGACCGCTTGCGGCTCCCCCACCGCCCCCGGCGGTCGACCGCCACTCCTGACCGAGCTACCGAGGGCACTCTCGTCTGCCGAGCTCAGGATCGTCGAGGGAGCCAACGCCTTCGCCTTAGAGTTGCTGCGCGAGTCTACTCGGCGCCTGCCAGCCGACTCCAATGCGTTCCTCTCCCCGTTGAGCGCCTCGATGGCGCTGGGGATGGCGCTCAACGGAGCCAACGGCGAGACCTTCGACGGAATGCAGACCGCACTCAGGCTCACCGGGATGACCGAAGCAGAGATCAATCAGGGCTATCGCGACCTGATCGCGCTGCTGGGCGAACTCGATTCCCGGACCGAGATGAAGATTGCCAATTCGATGTGGGGGCACGAGGGGTTCAGCATCGAGCCGGCGTTCATCGATGCTGGCAAGACCTTCTTCGATGCCGAGGTGGGAACGCTCGACTTCGGAAGCCCATCGGCGGTCTCGACGATCAACGATTGGGTCAACCGAAAGACCAATGCCCGGATCCCCAAACTGCTCGACCAGATTTCGGACGGGGAAATTCTGTTCCTGATCAATGCCATCTACTTCAAGGGCAAGTGGCGGGAACAGTTCGATCCGAAGGACACCGAGAGCGGGCCGTTCCATGGCGCCGACGGACGGACCCGCGTTGCGGCCCTTATGAGACAGACCGACACCTTGAGATATGACGAGACCGGCGAGTACCAGGCGGCGGATGTCCTGTATGGGAACGGCTCGTTCGCCATGACGGTGTTGTTGCCCAAAGCCGGCCGGACGCCGGCGGACGTGCTCGCCGGCCTGAACCCAGCGGAATGGCGAGACCTTGCGGGGAGGTTTCGAGATGCGAACGTGCACCTCACCTTGCCCCGGTTCAAGATGGAGTACAGTCGCCGGCTCAAAGAGGATCTCACCGCGCTCGGCATGGGGATCGCATTCGATGATGCGCGGGCCGACTTCTCCCGCATCGCGGATGTACGCCCTGAACGGCTCTACCTGAGCCGAGTGGACCAGAAGACGTTTGTGGAGGTAAACGAGGAGGGCACCGAGGCCGCGGCGGCTACCGCCGTCGGGGTCAGTGTCACGAGTGCGCCGGAAGTGGTGGAGATGCGGGTGGACCGGCCGTTCGTGTTCGCCATTCGCGAGCGGCTTTCGGGGACGGTGCTGTTCCTGGGGTTGATGAACGTGGTAGGGGAGTAAGGTTGGCAACGAGTCTCGATAAGACCATCAAGCGTGAGTTGGAGCTGGGTGGCAAGCTCCACACGGCAGCCTGGGTCCCGAGGGTGTGAGGATCGTGCCTAAGGGGAGCCGGAAGGGCTCGGCGCGACCCCAATATGTCTCTCGAAGTGTTTGAGGCACTCCGCCGCACCGATGAAGACGCTACCCGACCACTGGCACGTTGACCTCAGAAGCGAAATCCCCCGCCCTTCCCCAAGAAGAAGCGGGGGTTTCGATTCTCGAGTGGAGCGGACCGGGATCGAACCGGCGACCCCCTGCTTGCAAAGCAGGTGCTCTCCCAGCTGAGCTACCGCCCCATGAGCTTCAATCTTAATAGCGATAAGGATGCTGACAAAGATGGAGCCCAAACACCTTGGTTTGGGCTCCGTTATGCCAGGCTATTCCGGACGCGCTTCAAACGGATCTTGAAGCGCGCAGCCCGGTGCGACCCAGGTGCCGCCGGTCAAGGGCTAGCGAACGGTCGCCTGGACGCCGAGAACGAGATCGGCGAAGTCCGGCTCACCTGGTGCGCCCGGATGGTCGCCATCCTCGTAACTGAGCGTCCAGTTGGGGAAGGTTCCCTCCAGGCGGCCCTTAGCGGGATTTAGCGGGCGATCAGAAACGCCTTGGTGGAACCAGATCCGCGCCTGAGTGCCCGCCTCGTACAAGTACCGGCCCTCGTCGTTGCCGGCGAAAATCCCGATCGAGTCGCCAACGTTTTTGTCGCACACGTTTAGGAACACCCCCCCACCAGTGGGCGATGGGTTGTTCCTAAACGTG
>JANMST010000068.1:0-3077 GCA_031389635.1 Acidimicrobiia bacterium
CCTGCGACAAATCGGCTCAGTCGATGCGGCCGAGATCAACACCGTCGTCGCCTGGCTGGCCGCCCTCGTCCGCGAGCAAAACCTGCCGCAGAAGTACCTGCTCCTTCATCAATTCCGTCTCGACATGATCACCAACCGCGACCAGGTCAGGACACCGCCCGAACTGGCGGTGGTGATTCAGATGGACGGACAGGGCCCGCTCCCGACGAAGTACGACACGTGGAACGCGCTGACGGCCGGAACCGACGACGCCGGTTTCACCTGGGGTTGGAAGAACTTCTACGACTAAGACACCCCGCGGGGAGGGGCAACGGCAGAAGAGGTGCTGGACCTGGACCCGGTCCCGGGCTACGTGTCGTTTCAGTGAGGTCTGAAGTTTGAGGTTTGAAGTCGGAGGTTTTGAACCCCAAACCTCGGACTTCAGACCTCAAACCGCACCGCGGAGCGTTGCCTACTCCGCTGCGTCCGAGATGCTCTCCGACAGGCTCGGGTGCACCATCAGCGTCTCGACCAACGTGTGGACCGAGACCCTTGCCTGCACGGCCAGGGCCAGGATTCCGATCAGCTCCGAGGCGCGATGGCCGACGATGGTTCCCCCCAACACGACTCCCGTGGCCGGGTCCGAAATCACCTTCACGAATCCCCTCGGATTGCCCTGCAGAACCGCTCGCGCGTTGGCAGCAAACGGGACCTTGGTGGTGCGAACCTTCCGACCCTGGCCCGCCGACTCCGAATCCTCCAAGCCCACCGACGCGATCTCGGGTTCGGTGAAGACCGCTTGCGAAACCTTCGAATAATCGATGGGCACGACCTGCAGGCCCATGGCGTGCCGGGCAATCTTCCGCCCCTGCATGGCGCCGACCGAGGACAGCAACATTTGACCGGTGCAGTCCCCTGCCGCATAGATGTGAGGAAGATTGGTCCGCTGAAACTCGTCGACCTTCAAGAACCCGCTCTCGGTGACGATGCCCAGTTCATCCAGGCCCAGGTCGGTTGTGAGAGGAACTGCTCCGATCGCCAGCAAGGCATGGGTACCAGAGACCTTGCGCCCGTCGTCACATGTCACGAGCACTCCGTCGTCGACCCTCTCGATACCGGTGGCGCGAGCACCGATCAACAGCTTCACGCCCCGCTCGAGGAAGTTGTCCTCGAGCACCGCCGCCACCTCCGGATCGCGGTGAGGGAGGATCTGCTGGCGGCTGACCACCAGGGTGACATCGGATCCGAGGCTCTCGAAAATGTGGACGAACTCGACCCCCGTGACTCCCGAGCCGATCACCACCAAATGCTTGGGAATCTCGGGGAGGCTGTAGGCGTCGCGGGTGGTCAAGACCCTTTCGCCGTCGACTCTGGCCCACGACGGGACCCTCGGGGCCGATCCGGTCGAGACCAAGCAGCGGTCGAACGCGACTCGCCTGCTACCGGAGTCACTGTCGACAATCGCCTCGTTGGGACTGACCAGCCGGCCGGTTCCCTCGATGATCTCGACACCCTGAGAGCGAAGGAGCGAGACCCAGCGCCGATGGATATCGCCGGTGATCGATTGGATCCGCTCGGACAATTGCTGGGGATCGACGTGACCCGGGGCCGACAATACGCCGAGCTTGGCTGCGTTCCTCATCGAGTCGATGCGGACCGCGGTGGCGGTCATCGTCTTGGACGGTATGCAGTCCCGGAGATGAGCAGCTCCGCCGACCACCTGCCGTTCGACAAGGGTCACCTTGGCTCCGAGGGCGGCAGCCGCAGTGGCGGCGGCCGTGCCAGCCGGTCCGGCACCGATGACCAGGAATCGAACGGCGGTCCCGGAAGTCGTCACGGCCGGTGGGCCCCGAACACGCGGCGCAGTGCACCCGAGACCTCGCCGACAGTGGCTCCTGCGACCAGAGCCCCCTTCATCGGATAAAGGAGGTTGTCGACGGTGTTGGCTGCCTTGGTGACCTCCTCGAGGGCGGCATTGACCATGCCCTGGTCGCGGTCTCGCTTCCACTCCGCCAGCCGCTTGGCCTGATCGGCTTCGAGGTCAGGGTCAACCACCAGGGCCGGCACCGGAGCGATGGCATCCACTGCGAACTTGTTCACACCTATCACCGTCGACTCCCCTGCCTCCTGGCGTCTGGCCTCCACATAAGCCGCCTCTTCTATTTGCGACTGCATCCAACCGCTCTCTATCGCGGCAACGGAGCCGCCGCGTTTCTCGATCGCGTCGAGAAGGGCGCGAGCCGCCGACTCGACGTCATCGGTGAGTGCCTCCATGAAATACGACCCCGCCAACGGGTCGACTGTGTCGGTCAGGCCCGATTCATAGGCGAGTATCTGTTGGGTTCGCAGAGCGAGCCGGGCCGACGCCTCGGTCGGCAAGCCGAGAGCTTCATCGAAGGAGTTGGTGTGCAGCGACTGGGTCCCACCGAGAATGGCGGCCATGGCCTGAACAGTCGTCCTCACAACATTGTTGTCCGGCTGCTGGGCGGTGAGGGTCGAACCCGCCGTCTGGGCATGGAACCGCATCGCCCACGACCGTGGGTCAAGAGCCCCCACCTGGTTCTTCATCAGAGCGGCCCAGAGCCGGCGAGCTGCCCTGAACTTGGCGATTTCCTCGAAGAAGTGGTTGTGGCTGTTCCAGAAGAACGACAAGCGCGGGGCGAACACGTCGATGTCGAGGCCCGCCGCCACCGCCGCCCGAACGTAGGAGAGGCCATTGGCGATGGTAAACGCAATCTCCTGCGCTGCCGTAGAACCGGCTTCCCGGATGTGGTAGCCGGAGATCGAGATTGTGTTGAACGCAGGCAGTTCTGCTCCGGCGTAGGCAAACAGATCGGTGACGAGCCGCATTGATGGGTGCGGCGGATAGATGTAGGTGCCGCGGGCGGCGTACTCCTTCAGGATGTCGTTCTGGACGGTCCCCCGGATGCGATCGACCGGAACTCCCTGTTCCTCGGCCACGAGTTGATACATGAGCAAAAGGATGGCGGCCGTGGCATTGATGGTCATCGAAGTCGAGACTTCATCGAGCGGAATCCGATCGAGCAGCCGGCGCATGTCGTCGAGGGTGTCGATAGCCACCCCGACTTTTCCTACCT
>JANMST010000079.1:0-20079 GCA_031389635.1 Acidimicrobiia bacterium
AACCCATCTTGGGCCCCTCCTGGCCGATCCAGTCGCCGTTGTAGATGTCCGCCACGAGCCATACGTCGTTCGACGCCATCAGCTCGATGGCCTCGTCGTCCATCATTGATCCGTGCTCGATCGACCTGACCCCGGCCCGGACGGCCCGCTTGATTCCTTCGGCGCCGTGAGCGTGGGCCGCCACATGGCCGCCGAAGAGGGATGCCTCTTCCACCGCGGCCTGGATCTCGTCTTCGGTCAGTTCCGGTGCGCCGGGGTTGGTGCCTGAGGTGAGGACCGCTCCGGTGGCGATGACCTTGATGAAGTCGGCGCCCCGGGCGAAGATCTGCCGAACCGTCGTCCGCACCTGGTCGACACCGCTTACGACTCCGAACCGAAGTTCCCGCGGGACTGTCGTGTCGACATCGACCGCCAGTCCGGTGATGTCACCACCACCCCCGGGACAGGTGACGAAGCAACCGGCACACTGCATGCGCGGCCCTTCGACCCACCCAGCCTCGATGGCGTGCCGAAGGGCAACGTCACCGAAGGCGCGGAAGGTGCCGATGTCGCGGACCGTGGTGAAGCCTGCTCGGAGTGTCTCGCCGGCATGCTTAACGCCGATGAGAGCTTCCTCGGCTCCACTCCGGGTCACGAGCGATGCATATCCCTGACCGCTTTCGACCTCGCCAACCAAGTGGGAGTGGCAGTCGATCAGCCCGGGGAGAAGCGTGTGGCCCGCGAGATCGATGACATTGGCGTCGGATGGTGCCTCACCCTTGGGAACCAGCGCCTCGATGTGATCGTCGTCGACGACTATCGCTTGGCCTTCTACGACCGATGCCGTTCTCGGATCGACCAGCCGGTCGGGTAACAGAACCAATCGTTTCACCAGTCTCCTCCCGCTTCCTTGCCTTATTCCGTTGTCAGCCTCTGAAGTCCTGTCGGTAGAGGTCGTGCCAGCGTTTGATGGCATGCTCGTGGTTGATCGACCACGAGCCGAGCATTCCTCCAACCATGAGATCTATCGAGGCCGCGTCGATCGGCTCGGATGAGATCAACCCGGCCACCGTCACAGGGTACGAATCGGGAGCAGTCTCAAGCCACTCGAAGCCGCCGGTTCTCTTCCCGACCGACACCGCCCGTACCCTGATGTCGATCGCTTTCTCAACGTCGGCGCCCGCCCTGAGAATCGCCCACAGGGTCACTAGGTGAACGGCAACGGATTGCCGCGCCTGGGGGGAATCGACCCCGGGATGCTGGGCCGCATAGGCGTCGACCAAGAGGCTCCCGTACTGATCGCCGCCGACGATCGCATAACCACCGGCGCCGAGGGTCGTGTAGATCTGCCAGCACGCCGGCGAAGCTCCGATGTAACGATGAGTCGGGCCATCGACCGGCTCCAGAGACGCTTTGCATCCCGGACAGATCTCGCTCACAAAGCGCCTGCGTGATTGAAAGCGAGACGGTTCGCGATCTCCTTGTCGTCGAGCAGGGGACACGTATCGCAGTAGAGCCCGGAAGTGCCGGTGTAGGCGAGGCAACAGACGCTCCGCAACGAGAACCACATCCCGGTGGCGCGATCGACATGCCATCGGGGTGTCATCCGAATCACCTCTGGAGCACGGGTCAGGATGGCTTCGGCCGCCGAGACTCCGGTCTCAACGGTGCCGAGGGTCGAAGCGGCCCCGATGAATGCCCGGGAGATGAGGTCGCTCACACCATGCCATAACCCGGCCAGCCCAACCTTTCGAGCAAGGCGGATCGTTTTGATGAGAGGACTGAGCGAACCGACGATCGCCACACCTGTGGTTGTTGCCGACCCACTGTCGTTGATGTCGGATGCCGGGTCTCCGCTGATCGCAATCCGATCGAATAGGCCTTGAGGATGCTGACGCAGCCACACCGAACTAGGGGATATGTCAGGAATCCCAGCATCGAGCAATGAGCACCAAGCTGTTAGCGACACCAGTGGATGAGCGACCTGTTGGATCAGGGAAGCGGCGGCGTAGCCGGGATGACCGCCGTACGCAGACTCGAGCTGAGTGATCCTCCGGTCGATGTCACTGGCGTTGGAGGAAAGATCCGCCAGTCCGATCCATTCGCCCCGGTCTGGTGGTCCGAGAACCGCCCGGTACCAGCCATTACCGCGGTTGAAGGCGTTGATCGCGGGCGCAAGCGGATGGCTCCGGGGGTCGAGCTCTAAGGATTGCCTTCTGACCATCACGCGAGCCTAGGAACCAGCATGGCGAGCCTAAGAACTGTTATTGAGTTATTGACCTGGTAGTCAATAGTTGATCCTTGACTTGCCCTGGGTTGACTTCGGGAACGATCTGCAGGTTGCTTCCCGCGGCGCCTTGAGCAATCGTTCTCCGGGTCACGTGAGCGCTTCGATGTCCTTCACGAGGGCGACGAGTCCGGCTACTGCGATGAACAGCCAGATGGAACGGACCGCCACTGAGTACAAGGGAATCCTGCGCCAGTCGTTCGTGAGCGCGGCGATGTCAGCAACTGCCCAGAGCCAAAGTACTACGAAGGCGAAGAATAGAAACGGGACGGTGAGAGGGAAGCAGCCAACCGCAATTGCAGGGAGCAGCCATCGTCGTCGACCTTGTGCGGTCCACGAGTCCGGCTTGCTGACGGCCTCGACGGCCGAACCGATGAGGGCACCGAAGACGCCGGGGAGGGCGACGAACAGCCCTATCGCTAGCCAGGTGGGCTTGAGGAGGGTGAAGTCGATACCGTCGGCATGAACGAGCATCGAACCGACCACCGCCGCGGACGCCAGTCCGGTCGTGAGACGACGAAACCAGATCGGTCCAATCAGCCAGGGTGCGACCATTCGATACGCTCCGGCTCCGATGATGCCGACCGCAGCGCCGAGCATTAGAAGGTTGTACGTGCCTCCCAATGTGAACTGTCCGATGGTGAACCCGTCATCGCTGATGACGCCCCGCACCCGATCAGGAGAGGTGACTCGAAGCAATAGCATCGCTAGGCGGCTTCCAATGCCGACGACGAGCACACCGACGGGAATCCCGCCGACGATGAGTACCCGCATTCCTTCGATCCAGCGCTGTCGTTGCTGGCTAGTCGACTGCTCCGTCTCAGTCACTGGCTTGGCTCGCTCGGAGAGGACCAACGGTGCACAGCGCAGCAAGCCCGTGCCCGGACGAGTGAGCCGATCAAACCGAGTCTGTCGAGTTGTCGCTGGCGAGGTATCGGCGTGTTGTCGCTCCTGATCGTCTGCTTCTACAGACGCATTAGTGACTGGATTGGGTGACCCGTCGGCAAAAGTAGTCCGGCGTGCGTCATCAGCCCGAACAGCGCAATGGACCAAAGCCGTCCGAAGGCGATGCCGGTGGTGGTCGCTTACGCGTCCAAGAGGTTTCGGTCCCGGCTGACCTCCAGAAATCGGTCGGGCGGGGTTTTGTACCCCCAACAGGTCACATTCTCCGCAGTCTGAGGCCCAGGGGCAGGTACCGCATTGAACGCATCGGAGCTTAGAGGTCGACTTTGTTTGGCATTCCATTCGACCGGGTTCTCGCAGCCGCCGTCGGAGGCGGCTTCTTCCTGAGGGGTCTCGCCGAGCTTGATTCCTCGTCTCGACGAATTGCGGGTCCTTCTCTGGATACCCACGCCCTGGGGCGGCGCTGCATCGGTGCTGTGGGGT
Source organism: Acidimicrobiia bacterium (assembly GCA_031389635.1). Lineage (GTDB taxonomy): Bacteria > Actinomycetota > Acidimicrobiia > Spongiisociales > ZC4RG35 > DATEEG01. The sequence goes on from JANMST010000079.1 coordinate 3,653, forward strand.
TCATTCCGAGTCAGCCACAGGGAGCGGCCTAAGGCGCTGGTCATTGATGAAGGTCTCCACGTCTCACTTACTCACAGAGCCGACATCTTCGGTGCCGAGGAACTCCACAAGCTGCCTCACGGCCAAGGTGCAGCTGTGATGTTTTCGCCGAGCGATTCCTGGCTCGTAGACTGACGCCAAAGCTGGCGAGTAGGTCTTCCACGGTCTCTCCCTGTTATCCGCTCTGAGCCCTTGTCGGGTTCGATGAGCAAGGAGATACCGGCAAAAGGTCAACAACGAGGCCGGTTTTCTTTCCGGGGTAGCTCAATTGGCAGAGCGGTGGACTGTTAATCCATAGGTTGAGAGTTCAAGTCTCTCCCCCGGAGCAAAACCTCGTCAGCCCCGCCTCCGTTGCCGCAGTCATTCGAGGACTGTTGCGCGAGAACCTCTAAGGCGTCACCTATTCCCCGGTCGACGACTCTAAGTCAGGGCTGTTGCTCGGCAGATAACGATCCTCGGCCAGCCTGTGAAGGGTCTTCCGGGCGTACGGGTCCGACGTCAGTCTGGGCGCACGAGGTCCCATAACGAAAACGAGGTTCTCGCGACCGGTATTGAGGTCGATCGAAACGGTCTCCTCGTGAAATACGGCGTTCAGCAGGATCTCGATGTTGTTCTTGCTCATTGGGAATCAGTCTCGCTTGGGCGAGACTGATTCCCAGATGCATACAGGATCGACTCTGAGGCGCTAGTCCCCTCGTGGATCACCAACGCCACCAAACATCGCTTGGTCCGGTGGGACCGTTGAAGTTCAAGGCTCTCCCCGGGCCTTGACGAAGTCGGGGGTCTCTCGGTCTCCCCTTTCCCTGTCCCGAGTCCTAAACCCCTAGTCCAGACCTCTTCGGCTATGAACTCCGCGTTGGATGAAGGTGGTCGTGGAGCCTTCTCGCCTTGAACAGACCGAGTGCCCTCTCTTCCCGGATGGCCCTCGCCAACGCCCGACCGGAGGTTGACAGTGTCGGTTGGCTCCATGCGTTGTAACGGATCTCGCCCGCTTCGATTGCTTGACACCAGGCTTCCGTTGAGTTCTTTGGGGTCCAACCGGAGCTGGTCATCTCGGCCAGGGCTCGGCTCATTACTTCTTCGATGACACCGGTCGTTTCCAGGTCGAGCATCACCGCTAGGAGGTCTTCGATGGATTCATCGGACATCGGTTGCTCCAAGGAGGGGACGACAAACCCCCGGGCCGTGGTGGTCGTCGGGGGTTTGCACGTTTCCGGGTACGGTCTCGGCGTGCTTGGGGGAAAGGCGCCGAGCCCGGACAGGATGAAGCCTATCCATCTCGATCCATCGCCGCCGTTGAGACCGTCATTCATGTTCGTCATGGAGGCGTCTCTGCAGATACTTTGCAGCGGGACTGATTCCCCAGGCCGCGCTCTCCGCTTCGTCGTTTGAGCTGTCGAAGATCTGCTCGGCTAGGCGGCCGATCAGACCGACGGGCTATTCCAGATGGACAGTCCGCCTACGAGCGGCACGGAGGCCGAAGAGTCGAGGCGCCGGCACCCGCGATTGATCGGCAAAACAGAGTCAAAAGAAGAGTCCGGAAGATGGGTCTAGGGACCAGTTCGCCCTGGGCGGGACTCGGGCGGCGAGCGGCCGCTAGGAGGCGATCTGGGCCCGAGGGGAGCCTGGGCACCAGTTCGAGCAGCGCATATAGACGCCTTCTTCGTCAGGTACCTCTTCACTCAGATGATCGTCAGGCTGCCACTGCGGGTGATGTCCACGCCTCGGGCGCCTGGCCGGCTGATGAGAAGTATCCAGAGAGGCCTCGGCCGTTGAGGGTTTCGCCGTTCAGAATGTGCGACAGTCCGGCTTCAACCAAACAACCTCCTCTTGGTCTCTCTTTTTTGAATACCGGCTGAGGCGATGCCGCTTGCGGGTGGGCCTTCCCCGGAGTTGAGCCCCCCAGCGAGCCCGCCGTCAAGTGGGGCCGGGCGGTTCTCCAAATGTCTTTCGATGGGGCTCTTTCCCCAGCCGCTTATGGCCTCGCCCAAAGACTGGTCGATGTGCTGACCGAAGCGGTAAACGTTTGGGCGGCGTTGCAGTCGGTGTTTCTGCAGCCGTTTCCTTGGAAGGTCGGGCTTTGTCGACCGGAAGGGGATCACTACTGCCTGATCGGCAGAATGCGCTGAGGTGGCCTAGGGCCATATTGCTCTAGTCCCGACCTAGTAGGGAAGTGGCCTGTTCCCCGACCCCATAAAGACCTGCCAGCGTTCCAGGCCGGTCTGGTGGTGGCTATAACGTGACACCCGGTCACACTTTGCCGCTTCGTTTCGTCATAGTGGTGAGGTGTCCATGCAACGTGAAGGGAGACAACTGTGTCTGTGAAAGTGACCGCAATCATGATCGGCGTCGAGGACCTGGCCCGCTCGAAGAAGTTCTACGGCGAAGGCCTCGGCTGCACGATCGACCAGGATCACCCCAACTTCGTGTCGTTCGACCTCGATGAGGGATCGTCGTCGCTGGGTGTCTCCGAGTGGGAGGCTGCGGCCCAGGACGCCGGCGTGTCGGCCGAGGGCTCCGGCTTCAGGGGTGTGTCTTTCCACTACATCGTCGCCTCGAGCGAGGCCGTCGACGAATTTGTTGGGAAAGCGGTGGCGGCCGGTGGCGCCATCGTGAAGGAGGCGGTTGCGGCCCAGTGGGGTGGGTACTTCGGGTACTTCAGCGACCCGGACGGCTACCTCTGTAGGGTCGCATCCGCGTCGTAGCCGGCCAGATCTTGGTGAACCCTGACGGCCTGTCGAGGCGTATAGGTGGTCATGGCTATCAGAAGCCGTTGGATGCGTATCGGGATCGTCGTAATGCTCATGGGTTTGGCGGCGTGCTCCCCGGGTGACCAGGGCATAAATCGCTACTCACCATCGAACGCCGCCCCTTTGGCGTTGTCCAGGCCACTCCACGGCCTGTCAAGTAGGGTCAGGGGGATGGTCAGTCCCGACGACGACCGAATTCTCTATGACGATCAGGACGACGAAACCGCAGTAGTTCGCCCAGGACCCCTGGTGATGGGTTTGGGTGTGCTTGCACTGGTCGTCGGGATTGTCTACCTCGCGTGGTATTCGCTCGGCTCCAGATCCAACGTAAATGCGTCGGCCCTTGAGGCGGTCGAACCGGTTCCGGCACCCGTGTCAAGCTTCGATGCTTCGTCCGGCGACTTCAATACGTGCGGCGGAATCGGGCTGGCCTCTCCGGACTTTTCGATCGTCGTTGCCGGGACCCCAGCAGCCAACGGGCAACAGGTTGTCTCGCGGGTGGTGCAGTTTGTCGTCGTCGACAACTACCACGACTATCGATATGGCCGGGACGTTCGAGCGCAGAGTCTGTGCACCCTGCCGTAAGCGTGATCGAGGCTGCCTAGATGCGATGGCTGACCGAGGCGCCGACATCCGCCAGGATGTCCGCCAGGACCGATTGCTGGACCGGGCGGGGCTTGCGACGATCCGTCGTCACCTCGAAGGACTTCACCCTGGTCTTCGCCAAGCGATGGACTATGCAAGCCTCCGGATCCACAAAGTCCCAGAATTCGCCGCAGTCGCTCTCGAGCACCGTGTGTGCGTTGATCCACAATTCCTTTTGAGCGAATTCGTCGGTCGGGACCAGGAATACTCGGTACATTTGGCGGATATCGGCACAACCGCAGGAGGGTTGAGCAGGAGGGGTCTATTGGCCCCCTTTGGCGCCGAAAACCCACTCTCCTCGGCCTTACCCGCCTAGGCCGTCGGACACTTTTTCTTCTTCAAACCCGGAACCTTCGACACCGAAGGGAAGCCGGGGTAGCAAGCCCGACCGCCTTTCGGCGTCGACCGAGTTCCTAACCTTCCTCGCATCGTGGGCGACTTTGACCGGTTCAAGGCTCTCAGCTTCGACTGCTACGGCACGTTGATCGATTGGGAAACCGGGATGTCGAGGGCGCTCCGGGAGTGGACAGATCGAGTGGACCTGGAAGTGTCCGTCGGTGACCTCCTTCAGTTGGTGTCAGAGATCGAGACGGTTGTCCAGGGGGAGCGATCGCCGGCCTTGTTGTATCCCGCGGTCCTGGCCGAGGTGTTGAAACGGATCGGCGTCCGGCTGCAAGCTCCCGTCACCGATGCGGATGCTGCGAGGTTCGGGGGAACGGTCGGGGATTGGCCGGCCTTTCCCGACTCGGCCCCGGCGTTGAACAGACTCGGAAACCGATTTCGGCTGATCATCGTCTCCAACGTGGACCGGGCTTCTTTCGCTGCTAGCAGTCGGCGCTTAGGGGTCACGTTCGACAAGATCATCACTGCCGAGGATGTCGGCGCCTATAAGCCCCGACCTCCCCACTTCGAGTCTCTGTTCAGAAGCCTTCCCGAGATGGGGTTGGACCGAAGTGACCTCCTGCACGTGGCCCAGAGTCTCTTTCACGATCACGAACCCGCCGAACGATATGGATTGCCATCCGTTTGGATCGATCGTGGGCACGACCGGTCCGACCCCGGGGCAACCCCGGCCACCCGGTCGCTCATCGAGCCGCGGTGGCGGTTTTCGACGCTGGAAGCTTTCGCCGATGCGGCTGAGTCGTCAGCATGAGCGAGCGGTTGTGGGCTGCGTCTCCGGAACGGATTCTCGGCAGCAACATCGACCGATTCCGTAGGTCCGTCGTCGCCAACATAGGGCTTGAACTTCCCGACACAACCGCCCTTCACAGGTGGTCCGTCGAGGATCCGGCGCGTTTCTGGTCGGCTGTTTGGGACGACGTCGGGATGATCGGCGACAAGGGCGACAGTTACTTCGTTCCGGGCGATCACATGTGGGAGGCGCGCTTCTTTCCTGACGCTCGACTAAACGTCGCCGAGAACCTTCTCCACGGAAGGGGTGTCAAGGATGACCAGCCGGCCCTGATCTACCGGCGTGAAGACGGCTTCGGACGAACCATCAGCTGGGCAGAAGTGCGTCAGCAGGTGGCGGCGTTCGCAGCGGCTTTGCGGGCTACCGGGGTGGGTCCCGGTGATCGGGTTGCCGCCTGGACGCCCCACATCCCGGAAACGGTCATTGCTTTCCTGGCGGCAGCCTCGATAGGTGCCACGTTTACCTCGACCTCGGCCGACTTCGGGGTAAGCGGGGTGGCCGACCGATTCGGACAGGTCGAGCCCAAGGTGTTGCTGGTGGCGGATGGCTACCACTACGGCGGCCGCTGGTTCTCGCGCCTCGATCAGCTCCAGGCCATCCGGGCCGCCCTCCCCTCGCTAGAGGCGGTCGTGGGCGTTTCGGCCTCCGACCAGGATTTCCCGGAGGGAGTCACGCCGCTGCAACAATTCGTCGTTGGCCACCAAGCTGCGGCACTCGGGTTCGAACGGCTCCCATTCGACCACCCCTTACACATCCTGTACTCGTCCGGGACCACCGGGATGCCCAAGTGCATCGTTCATCGAGCCGGCGGAGTGCTGATCAAACACTTGCAGGAGCAGCGCCACCACTGCGACGTGAAGGCCGGAGACCGTCTCTTCTACTTCACGACGTCGGGATGGATGATGTGGAACTGGCTGGTGTCGGGCCTCGGTCTGGGTGCCTGCATCGTCCTCTATGACGGGAGCCCGTTCCATCCCGGACCCGACCGGTTGTTCGATCTGGTGGACGACGTTGGCATGACCATGCTCGGGGTGTCGGCCAAGTTCATCGACTCGTTGTCCGGAGCCGATCTCAAGCCGGTCAACACACATGATCTCGGCACCCTCCGGGTCATCGGGTCGACCGGCTCGCCCCTCTCGGCCGAGAGCTTTCGTTACGTTTACCACGCGGTCAAGAAGGATGTCCATTTGGCATCGATTTCGGGTGGTACCGATCTGTGCGGATGCTTTGTCGGGGGCGACCCGACGTTGCCGGTCCGCGCCGGTGAGATCCAGGGCCCGGCGCTCGGCATGGCGGTTGAGGTATGGGACGAGCGGGGGAGACCCGTCGATGGCGTGGCGGGCGAGTTGGTCTGCACCGCCCCGTTTCCTTCGATGCCCCTCAAGTTCTGGGGCCCCGAAGGCGACCACCTGTATCAGTCGGCCTATTACCTCCAGAACCCGGGCGTCTGGACCCACGGGGACTATGCGATGACGACCTCCAGCGGCGGCTTCGTGATTCTTGGACGGTCGGACGCCACCCTCAACGCCGGCGGGGTTCGGATCGGAACGGCCGAGATCTACCGGATCGTCGACGGCCTTCCCGAGGTGGCCGAGTCAGTTGTGATCGGCCAGCGCTGGGAGGGGGATACCAGGGTTGTGCTGTTCGTACGTTTGGCCCCGGGCTTCAGGTTGACCTCGGACCTGGAGAGGCTGATCCGGGCGAGACTCCGAGACGAGGGGTCGCCTAGGCACGTGCCGGCGGTAATAGTCGCCGTAGGAGACATTCCCCGGACCCGGAGTGGCAAGATCAGTGAATTGGCGGTCGGTGCCGCAGTGAACGGAGACCCGATCCGAAACATCGAAGCTCTGGCCAATCCCGAGAGTCTGGACGCATATCGCAGCCTGAATGTTCTGGGTGGATCGCTCGAGGAACGCGAGGAGGAGGGTTCATGAGCAGCTCGCTTCGTAGAACTTTGATATTGGGCATCGCCATCCTCGTTGGGGCTGCATGTGGCGATGAACCAGCGGAGGCGACCTCCATCCTCGTGACATTCGAAACGCCGTCAGGGAGCTTCATCGCACGGATCGTCGACCCGGTCTCGATTGATCGGGCCCGGGAAGCCTTCGACGAGGGCGGCTCGGCTGGGATTCCCAACGGCCACATCCTGGAGGGCGACGGGGGGTCAACACCGGCCACGACTGGCATCTCGAGGACGTCGAGTTGGTGGATTTGACCATCGAAGTCTGCGACGGAACGGCCGATTTCGTCGATGAAAACCTCGACACCTACCTGGAATTGGGCAACTACTGCCCCTGGAGTGCGGTGGTGGTCGCGATCGAGCGGGAGTGAGGCCGTGAGCTGGCGATCTGGGTCCGATTACGGTCAACCGGCCACCTGCCCGTGCCGACAATTAGTTACCGGCATCCAATGAACCCCAGTTTCCGGCTCTTGAATCGTCGTCCTCGATGACGCTGCGGCGGATCTCCGTTGGTTCGACCGCGTCCGAGCGGATGGGATGACGACAGCCCTCGAACCAACCGATGCCCGGATCCTCATCGTCGATGACGAACCATCCAATCTGGCGTTGCTGCGACAGGTTCTCGCCGAGACCGGGTATCACAACCTGCTCACTTTGTCCGACTTCCGGAGGGCTACTGCTGTAATCGAAGAGTGGGACCCCGACCTCGTCCTCCTCGACCTGCATCTGCCGAATTCAGACGGCATCGCTCTTCTCAACAACATCAGGCATGAGCTGAATCTCCCTGAATTGCCGATCGTCGTCATCACTTCCGACGCCAGCACCAAGGCGCGAATGGCCGCGCTGGAAGCCGGGGCCACCGACTTCTTGTTGAAACCGATCGATACTTTCGAAGTCACCTTGAGAGTCAGAAATCTTCTTCGTCTCCGCAAGCTGCATCGGGAGTTGATTGATCAGACCACGCTGCTCGAGCTCCGGGTGGCCGAGAGAACTGCTGAATTGGCCGCCTCGCAGCGTGAAATCCTTCAACGCCTCGCACTCGCCAGTGAGTATCGCGACGACATGACCGGGCGCCATACCGAGAGGGTGGGTGCGCTGTCGGTGAGGATCGCACGCCAGCTCGGGTTGCCGGCTGACCAGATCGAGATCATTCGGTTCGCCACGCCGCTGCACGACATCGGCAAGATTGCTATTCCCGACCACATCCTTCTCAAACCGGGTCCTCTCACCGCCGTCGAGTACGAGGAGATCAAACTTCACGTCACGGTCGGTGCTTCGATCCTTTCGGGTGGCACCAGCCCCATTCTCCAGATGGCCGAACAGGTGGCCCTCACCCATCATGAGCGGTGGGACGGGAGCGGCTACCTTGGCCTGGCCAAGTTTCAGATCCCTCAAGCGGCTCGAATCGTGGCGGTGGCCGACGTCTTCGATGCTTTGATAAGCGTCCGTCCCTACAAGGAGGCGTGGCCGTTGGACGAGGCCGTGGTGGAGATCGTGGGGCTTTCCGGGGTTCACTTCGATCCAGAAGTGATCGAGGCTTTCGAGGCCACCATTGCCGACGAACCCGTCGAGATAGCGGTTCTTCCAGCCGCCTAGACCGCGTCACGTCTAACGCCTCGAGCCCGTAATCTCAATCGGCATGGATTGGCTGACCGACCCCGAGATATGGATCGCGCTGCTGACGTTGACCACCCTCGAGGTGGTGCTCGGCATCGACAACATCATTTTCATTTCGATTCTCTCTTCAAAACTGCCCGCCAATCAACAAGCCCGTGGGCGCCAGGTCGGCCTCGGGTTGGCGATGATTACCCGGATTCTCCTGTTGCTGAGCATCTCGTGGGTGATCGGTCTCACCGAGCCGTGGTTTGGGGTCTTTGGCAAGGAGTTCTCGGGACGCGACCTGATACTCATCGGAGGGGGTCTCTTTCTTCTAGGGAAGGCAACCTTCGAGATCCACGAAAAGCTTGAGGGGGAGGAGGCTCACGGTCCGGCCGTGGCGGCTGCCGGCTTCCCTGCGGTCATCGTCCAGATCCTTCTACTCGACATAGTGTTCAGCCTCGACTCGGTGATCACCGCAGTCGGCATGGCCGATGAGATTTGGGTGATGATCGCCGCCGTGGTGATCGCAGTCGGCGTAATGCTCGTCTCGGCGCGCAGCATCAGCGACTTCGTCAACCAACACCCGACCGTGAAAATGCTCGCTCTCAGTTTCTTGCTGCTCATCGGCATGTCCCTTGTGGCCGAGGGCTGGGACCTGCACATCCCGAAGGGCTACATCTACTTCGCGATGGGCTTCTCGATCTTCGTCGAGGTCCTCAACCTACGTCTCCGGACTCGAAAGACTGGCCGCCGTCCCGTTGAGCTTCGACCAACTTTCGTGAAGGAGACCGAGGCGGGGGGAGCGGTTGGAGCACTGCCGTCGACCCAGTCGGGACCCGGCGCCTAAACCGGTTTCTTACCGTCGGTTCCGGGATCGGTCGCCGCCGCGATCCAATCGGACCAACGCTTGGTCAGGTCGTCGACGGCGGGCCGACCGGAGCCCTCCGGAAAGAAGGTCGGCCCCACCTTGATTCGGATTCGTCCCCGGTGGAGCTTGTTGTCGATGCCGAGGACCCGATCGGTTCCGATCGCTGCCATTGCCACTATCGGCACTCTGGCTCTAACCGCCAACCAGGCGGCCCCGGGAAGGGGTTGGACCTCACCCCACTTTGCGGCCCTCGTGCCCTCCGGAAAGAGGCAGACCACCCCTCCGTCGGCGAGGTGGGCCAGTGACTGTCGTATGGCTGAAAGCGGAACTGTGCCGCGCCTGACCCTGATCGCCTCGAACGACTCCAGAGTGAAGTCGAGGAGCGGATAGTTGCCGAAAAGGTCGGCGAGCGTGATGAACCTGAGCCTTCGCCCCCAGGCGGCCCCGACCAGCGGGGGGTCGAGAAAGGAGAGATGGTTGGCGGCGATGATGAAGGGAGGCTCGGGGAATGGCGCCTCCCTTTCGATGCGGAGGCGCCACATGAGGCGTGCGGCAACTCGGATCGAGGCGGGGCCGACCCCCCACGCCAGCCGGTGCCTGATGGCGAGTCGCCCGGCAGGTTCCTTGCCGGCAGGCTCGTTGCCGGGAGGTCCATTGCCGAGAGGTCCACTGCTTGCACGGTTCGACACTGCCATGAGGCTACGACACGCCCAGATCGGTCCGTGTCAGCCGGTCGGTGTGTCGGCCAGGCGGTCGACGAGGATCCTCTTGACCTCGAGGTCGTCAACCGGGGAGAAGTCGGCGTAGAACAGCCCGATAGCCCCGAACTGGGCCGGCGCATGAAGGCAGACCACCTCGTCGCAAAGAGCCCGGATTCGCCGGATGGCCTCCCTGGTTGCAACCGGGACCGCCACCGTCACTCTCAGGGCCCCCCGGCTGGCGACGACCTGGCAGGCAGCGCGTACAGTGGCGCCGGTGGCGATCCCATCGTCCACTATGACGGTCGAACGCCCTTGCAGCGGGACCGCCGGCCGCCACCGGCGGTATTGAGCGATCCGGGCATCCAGCATGGCCCGCTCCCTCCGCTCCACCTCTTCGATCTGTCGATCAGTGACCCGGGCGGACGATACGACCGATTCTTCGATGACCTTGATTCCGCCTTCACCAATCGCTCCCATCGCTAGCTCGGGTTGATAGGGGACACCGAGCTTGCGGACGATGATGACGTCGAGCGGGGCTTCTAGAGCCACCGCCACCGGCTCTGCGACTACCACTCCTCCCCTGGGAAGCCCGAGGATCACCGGCGAGTCCGCCTGGAGTTCCTGCAGGCGCTTCGCCAGGAGGCTTCCGGCGTGGAGTCGATTTTGGAAGAACACTTTGAGTGGTGGTTGGTTGGGTTATCGGCGGTGGGTACGAGGTCACCCAGGCCGCCGAGGCTATCGTCTATGGCTGACATCTGGCGTCCGGCGTTGGCGTCCAGCCGATACACCAATCACTCTCGTTAGGAACTCCGGTAGCGATATGGCCAGAATTTTGGTCGCTGATGACGCCGCAACCGTTCGAATGCTGGTCTCCCGACATCTACGGGCGGCGGGGCACGAGGTGATCGAGGCCGAAGATGGGGCCGCGGCCTATGAAGCAGGCATGAAGGGCGATATCGACCTCGCCCTGCTCGATCAGCTGATGCCGGCGATGCTGGGGACAGAGGTGATCGCCAAGTGGCGGGAGGCCGGGGTCGCGTTCCCGGTGCTGGTCCTGACCGCCGTAGACGACGACGATACGGTCGTTCGTTCTTTCGAGCTCGGGGCGGCCGACTACGTCCGTAAACCCTTCAATATGTCGGAATTGACGGCCCGCGTGAACGGTCGGCTCCCCGCCAAGTAGCGGGAAGTAGGGCCCCAGGCCCGACCGGAAACGCCCAGATAGGGGTCAATTGGGCCCTCGCGGCAGCCGATTCACTCTAGGTGAGCGGGACCCTGCCGTGGGTGACGGTTGTTCTCGCCGCGTCCACCGTGATAGCGGCTCTTTCCTTGCTGTCCATCAAGATGGCCCATCGGATCATCCTGAACAGCCGAGGGGTTCGAACCGCGCACTATGTGGCAGCGGTCGCCGAGATGATCGGACGACGCTACATCCCCACTGATACGCCGAAAGGGTGGCGTACGGACCCCGTATTCCACGACATCCTGATCGACTATCGAAGGCTCGTGGAGGGGGAGGATGGCCGCTTCATCGATCGCATGGTCGAAGAGTTCGGGATTGTCGATGCCCTGATACCTCGGATACGTCGAATCTTTCCGCAGACATCGCGGCTTCAGGCGGTCTCTACGCTGGTCGAACTGGCAGATCACTCGGCCGCTCCCTTTCTTCGTTCCCTGCTCGACGATCGCAACGACTACGTCCAGACCCACGCCGCCCATGGTTTGGCCCGGATTCATGACCTGACCGCAGTGCCTCTCATCCTCGATCTTTCGACCCGGGTGCGTCCGTGGGAAGCCGCCCGCCTGACCGATTCCTTGATCGCGTTCGGCACCGATGCCGTTCCTTTGATCAACGAATGGGTCGCGGACGAGATGGCGAGCCCGCGGCCGTCGATGGAAGCCGTCACTCAATCAGCAAGGGTGCTCGGTTTCATCGGTGACATTTCTGCCGAGCCGCTGCTGATCCGACTGCTGTCCAGCCCCAACCTCGAATGGCGGGTGGCCGCCGCCTCGGCTCTCGGTCGTGTCGGAACCGACGAGGCTCGCACGGCATTGCTCACTGCCCTCGCCGACAATGCTTGGGAGGTCAGGGCACGGGCCGTCAGAGCCCTGGCAACGCTGGCCGACGAGACCGTCGGGCCGGCAGTGGTTGCGCTGCTGAGCGACACCGAGTGGTGGGTCAGACAGAACGCGGCCGAGACCCTCGGAGAGATCCCTGGCGGGGTGGCGCACCTTCTGGAGGCGCTCGACTCGCCTGACAAGTTCGCCGCCGACTCGGCGTTAAACCAGTTGGCAGAGATGCGAAAGCTTCCGCCCGGACGGCTCCCTGTCCTAGTACGGGAACGTCCCCACGAAGTGGCCATCATCATTCCGGAACCGGTCGAGACGAGGCCGTCTTCATGAGGACGGCGATCAACGTGATCTCGATTGCGGTCCTTATCTACTTCGTCGCTACGCAGCTCCACATGCTGGCGCTGGCGATCCTCTCGGCCCGGGCGCTTTACAAGCAGCGCATGTTCGAGCGGTTCGGTCGGGTTCAGGACATGCTCGGATCGGACCTCAGCCCTCCGGTTTCAATCGTCGTGCCTGCCTACAACGAGAGCGTGGGCATCGTCGAGTCGATCCGCTCGATGGCCATGGTCACATACCCCAAGTTTGAGATTGTCGTCGTCAACGACGGCTCCAAGGACGACACCCTCGACAAGATGATCGAGCACTTCAAGATGCTGGCGGTGCCGATGCCGTTCCGGCCCAGCATCAAGACCGCCGAAGTCCGCCAGGTCTATCACACCAAGGTTCCGGTATCGATCACCCTGGTCGACAAGGCCAATGGGGGCCGGGCCGATGCTCTCAATGCCGGCATCAACGTCGCCCGCTATCCGTATGTGATGCTGACCGACGCCGACGTGCTGATCGACGGCGACGCCCTGGTCAACTCGATGCGATATGTGGCCGAGGATCGGACCCGGACCGTGGGAGTCGGAGGCAACGTCCGGCCGCTCAACGGTTGCACGGTCAGGCATGGTCACATCGTCGACGCCAAGGTGCCGACCGGATGGCTGGAACGCCTTCAGATGCTCGAATATATCCGTTCCTTCGTCGGAGCCCGGCCGGGATGGTCGTCGATCAACTCCCTGGTCTTCCTGTCCGGTGCATTTGGGATTTACCTGCGTCAAGCAGTCGTCGACGTGGGCGGGCTCACATCAGGGCATATGGGTGAGGACATGGACCTAAGCATGAGGATCCATCGCCATTACCGAAGGCTGAAGAAGCCCTATCGAATGGTCTACGCTCCCTCGGCGGTCGTATGGACCGAGGTTCCATCCACACGTACGGTTCTGCGGAGGCAGCGGATTCGCTGGCATCGGGGGCTAATGCGGGCGATCTGGGACTTCCGCTCCTCCCTCTTCAACCCCAGGCATGGTCCGATCGGTATGTTCGGTTGGCCGGCGATGTTCTTCTTCGAGTTCCTCGCGCCGATCATCGAATTCCTCGGATACCTGGTGGTGCCGGTGTCGTTTCTCTTCGGAGGCATCAACCCCTATCTGGCCCTGCTTTTGTTGATGATCGCGTTCCTGGCAGGAGCATTCACGTCGTTGCTGGCGCTGTTTCTCGACGAACGATTCGGGTACTTCAACAAGCCGTTGGAGGCGTTGACCCTTTTGAGCCTGGTTTTCGTGGAGAACATGGGACTGCGACAGCAGACCGTGTGGTGGCGGATCCGGGCGATCTTCGGCGGCAATAGCACCAAGCAATGGGGCGACATGGAGCGCAGGGGAGTAGCCAACCTCGGCGCCAAACCCGCACAACCCGTCACACCCATCAAGCCCGTCCAACCCGAAACCTAAGGTTCGAGGGGGCGGAAACCGCGGCCAATCGCGTCATGGTTCCGTTGGGTCCGGCGAGCGGTCTCCAATCTGAAGGCGATCAGCCGTGAAAAGCGCGGCCTATGACCTTAGGTTCGCGGTTCTGAGGCGGATGCGACCAGGTCCTGATAGTGGGGGAGGTATCGCATGAATGCCGGGTCCCATGGGGGGATTTCGGTGCCGCCGGTCTCCGCCTCGAGCATGTCCAGATAGGCATGCCATCCGGCCCCGTAGCCCGGGGCCTGGTCGGTCGGAAGGCTGTGACGGAGTGAGAGCCACGTGGTCGAGCCATCAGCGGTGAGGGGCCTCGACGATGCTGTCGCCTTGGGTACCGAAGCTCCACGTAACCCTGAGGCTCATGGGCGGTTCGCACACCTCGATCGTGCCTTCGGTCACCTGATCCGGATCCGAACCGCCCCCGAAGTCCAGGCGGTAGCGACCACCCACCCTGAGGTCGCCGGTCAGATCGGCCAACCACCGCCCGACCCGGGGCGGGCTGGTCATCGCCTCCCACAGATCATCCGGGGTAGTGGCGTACGGACGTTGAAAGCTCAGTCGGTGGCCACCCTCGGCTTCTTGTACGACCCCATGTCCTTCAGTCATTGGCTCTCCTTCCGATCTCGAGTCCCGCGTCGCACCTCGGTGCCGAAGGCACCAAGGCCCTGGGTGTGGCTCAGGCGTCGACTGGAGCCGAGAACAGGATCTCTCCGGTGGCAACGTCGACGCCTCCGGCCGGCTCTTCCGTGACTGCCACGACCATTCCGGGGCGAATCTCGCCGTCGATCAGGATGCGGGCGCCTCCCTCAGTACCGGTGTTGAAAAGACCGGCCGGCAGCACCTCGTCGCCGTCGACCAGCCAGAGCTCGTAGATCCGTTCGGATGGGAGCTGTTCGAGTCCTTCGACCACCAGGACCGCGGCGCTGCGAGACTCGGAGAACACGACACGAGCGGCCTGAAAGTCACCGGCTCCCGCCGTCGCTTCGATCGTTACCGCCAGCGGATCGTTGAGGACCGAGTTGATCAGGCGCCCGGTTCCGAGCATTGACCACCCGACCAGAGCGATGACTACCACGGCCGCGGCGATTCCGGCCGGAATCCATCTTGGGCGCCGACGAATAGGCGTGATCGCCCCATTCCGAGGCCCTTCCTGAGGAGTCCGGGCGACTGCCGCCAGGACCTTTGCCCGGAGATGATCGGGAGGCTCCTCGGCCTGCTCCAAGGCAAGCTCGGTCGCGACCTCGCGCATGCTCTCGACCTCGATCCGGCACTCGGGACAGCTCTCGAGATGGGCCTCGAACGCCGCCGATTCGCCTTCGGACAACTCGCCGAGGACGTAACCGGTGACGTGATCGTGGATGTCGTTGTTCATCTGCTGGTACTCAACGTTTCCTGAAGCCGAAGCATGCCATCCCGGATGCGCGTCTTGATGGTGCCCAACGGCACTCCTAGGCGTCGGGCTATCTCGGACTGGGTGAGTCCGCCGAAGTAGGCAAGTTCGATGGCCTCACGCTGCAGCGCCCCCAGACCAGCGAGGGCCAGGGACACCGCGCTTCTATCCGATGACCTGAGAACTTCCTCGGAGACGTGATCGTGCTCCCTCTCGATCTGGGTAGGGGCCACCTTCTCCACCCGATCACGTGAGGCCTGCTCGCTCCGGACCCGGTCGATGGCGCGGCGCCGGGCGATCGTCAATATCCAACCGATGGCGCTGCCTTGAGCAGGGTCATATCTGGCCGCCGTTCGCCAGATCTCGAGCATCACCTCCTGTGTCACTTCCTCGCTTTGTGACGGGTCCCGAACCAGCCTGCGAATCAGCCCGAATGCGGCCGGTATCACGAGGTCGTAGAGGTCGGCGAATGACTCCCGGTCACCCAGGGCGACGGCCGTCAACACGGCATCGAGCCGAGCGTGCTCCGGACGTCGTGAAGAGTGGCCGGTATCAGGGGTCACGGGTCCGAACGGTAACCGCCATCGGAAAGTTGTTTCGGCCGGCCCGAAACGGGCCGCGTTCATGGTGAGGGTCAGTTGTCTTTCCGGGTTGGTCGAGTGGTTCGTAGCCGTACCACCGCTGGATTGCCCTGCCAAGCGCAGGCCTTTCGTCCGGACCCGAATGTGGGTCGTCCGCCGACCCAAGGCCCCCGACTGGCAGAAACCCCCGTTTGGCTTACCATTCAGGCCTCCACGTCCATCCTTTGGAAACGCACGCCCCGAAAGGACCCAGCGGTTCATGTCACGTACCGGAAGCAAGAAGACCGTCGATACCAGGCTTGCCGAGGCTGAAGAGCGTCGGCTGGCTGCGGCCCGATCCCTGCGCAATCGGCGGTTGATGATCGGCGCCGGTGTTTCCGTTCTTCTGGTTGGCGCCATTGTCTTCTTTGCAACCCGACCGCCACCAGTTGCCCTGGCCAGCGTGGAGACCTTCCCCGATCAAGGCCAGCTTCACCTCAACCCGACCGACCCAATTCCCGACTACAACTCGGATCCGCCCACCAGCGGTTCCCATGCCGCGTCGTCGGCGGCCTGTGGGATCTATCGCGAGGCGCCACCCGATATCAACCTGGTCCATGACCTCGAACACGGGGTGATCATCGTTTCTTACAACCCTGAGACGGCATCAGAGGTGGCCGAAGATCTGGAGAATTTCGCCCGCGACCTAAAAATCGCGCCGTCGCGTTTGAGCGAGATTTTAAGCGGAAAGCAGGGTCTTTCACGCGGCGTGGCGGAGCGCATCGCGCGCGCTTTGGGTTACGGCACAGGCGAGATCGAGCGGTTCTGCGACCTCGTCGAGAGCCTGCACGCGCGGAGCC
>JANMST010000114.1:0-1865 GCA_031389635.1 Acidimicrobiia bacterium
GGGCTCGCATCGAGCTGTCCTCCACCCCCGGTGCGCTCCCCGCCCACCATCGAAGCAACGCATCTTCCAGGGCCTGGCGCCCGAGCACAGCCGCGACCCGGGGCCACCTGCCTCTGGTGGCATCGAGGGGCGTGCGGGTCAGCTCGTTGGCCCACCTCAGGAGGACAACACTCATGCCTGCTCCCTCACCCGCTTCACCAGCGTCCGGGTCGAAGCGACGAGTTGTCCGTATCCGCCAATGGCGGCGCCGTGAGAGCCCTCGTTGATCTCCCGGTAGGCATCAGCCAGGCGGCGGTCCCAGCCGTTGAGCTTGCCCATCACATCGCCGGCCCGGCCCTCGTCGTCGAACAGAGCCAATGCCATTAATTGCTTCGTGCGTTTGTCGTCAAGGAGATTCTCCAGCTCGGTATGGCTGGCTCCCTTCAACAACCGGCGCTTCCACACCACTTCATGACAGGAGGCTTCAAGAGCGAGCCGGAGAAAGTTGGGGATCACCTTGGCCTTGACCGCCTCGGGCAGCTCCTGAGTCAGGGCCAGCGCGTTGGCATCATCGAGGTAGCGCTTGACCGGTTCGTCGGTCACCATCGTTTCCACCACCGAGTTCTCCCGCCTTTGCACTTCGACGACCGTGGCCGGCACCCCGAGACGCCGGGCCGAAGCCGGGAGGCGCTCGTCATGAGTGAAGACGATCACCTGTCTGGTCTTGGCGGCCTCCTCGAGAGCCCGGGCCAATCCGTCGACCCGGTTGGGGTCCATCGCCTGGACCGGATCGTCGATGACAACGAAACGAAACGGGCTCTCGTCCAATGTCGCCCGGGGAAGGAACAGAGAGAGGGCCAGCGCGTTGAGCTCGCCCTGGCTCATGACCCCGAGAGCGGCACCGTCCACCCCGTCGACCGTCACTTTGAGCCGGACCCGGCGCCGGGTGCCGGCTCCTTCCAATTCGACGCTTTCGAGCTGGACGTTGGAATCGTGGCGCATCATCTCGAACACTGCCCTGGCCTTCTCGGCGATCGGGCTGAAGCGCTCATTTCGTAGCTCTTCGATCTCATCCTGCAACCAGCCGTCGGCAGCCTTGAGTGTCTCCACCTGCGCCGCCGACCGGTCGGCCTGGTCCGAGCGTTCCAGCCATGACGCCAGCATCAAGGCCGAGGGACGCCAGGCATCCTCACGCTTGTTGAGCTGAACCCGGCTCGCCGCGACCAATCGGTCAACCGCTTTTGTCAGAGTGACCGACGACTCAGCGATCTTGGAGGGATCAAGTTCGGTGCCTGCCGACGACAGAGACATCCAGGCTGCGAGGACGTCGCCGCTATCCAGACCGACTTCACCGGCTCGACTGAGGAGCGGCGGTGGAGCGGTCAAGAGAGCCGTGAACACCTGCCGGGCATCGGCCATCTCGCGTGCCACCCGGTCGGCATCAGCGGCCTTGGTCCTCAGCCCTTCAAGCTCTTTGGTCGCCTTCGCCTTCCATGTGTTGTCGAGGGTCCCGGCTCCGCAGACCGGGCATGCCTGATCACCGGCATGTTGATGAATTGAGAGCGCCTGTTCGAGGAGGGAGGCGAGGCTGCGCGCTTGGCCGGCCTCCGTTCCGCTGACCGAGCCTGCCGCTGCTCCGGCCTCGATTAGGCGGGCGCCTGCGGCGTCGATAGCGGCCGGGTTGGGAGCTTGTAGGTTGGCAAGGGCTTGCAGGACCGCCAGGTCGCCGGAAGCTTCCGCCCCGGGTCCCGTGACCAGGGCCTTGACCGCATCTCGATTGGGGGTCCGCTTGCTCAGCAGCTCGTGGGCGCTGCGGGCTCGATCGTCGTCGACGGCAAGAAGGTCGGGAAGGACTCGATCCTTCAACTCCTTCTTGGCGTCGCGCT
>JANMST010000117.1:0-2193 GCA_031389635.1 Acidimicrobiia bacterium
GGGTAATACCGAAGAGCCACGACCACGGGATCGGTAGCCAGCGATTTCTCGATCTCCAGCCCCTTGAGGATTGAAATCAGCCCCCCCGGCCCCCCGTCCCGCGCCAGAGCGGTGGATTCTGCCGATTCCGAACCAGATCCCGATCCCGCTTGCGAACCCGAGCCGTCGCCAATGGTTTTCACAGGGAGAGATTCTTCCATAGTGCCATGTTCGTATGGGCGGAGGCCGTTTGGGGTCCTGACTCGGCAAAGAGCTTCCCCGAATCCGAACCCGGTCTCGGCGTTTTTAACAAGCGCCAACCACAACGCCCTGGCCCCCTAGTTTTGTCGACCCCAGAGGACTCCTCACCTCTCGGAGTCCACGCGGAATGCACAAAAACGAACTGCGCTGGCGATGCAGCAGCCCCTGATCAGAAATGGACCGTACCAAGAAATGGTCCCGAACCTCTGTACCATCTCGCCTAGAATCCCGGCAATGAGTCCTGATTCCCCACCGACGACGATAGCTGCGGTTGATCTCTTTTGCGGTGCAGGTGGATTGAGCTATGGACTCGGTTCGGCAGGCATTGATGTGGTGGCTGGGATCGATCTCGATCCAGCCTGCGAGTATGCCTTCAGTTCGAACAACGACGCCCGCTTCCTGTGCCGTGACGTCGCGACCGTCACGGGTGCTGAGTTGAGCGCCCTATGGGCCTTCTGCGATCGCCCTTGCATAAATCGCTGAGCGAAGGAGGTATCGACCCAGCCGAACCAGACGCGTCAGATAGCGACGCTGTTCATCCTCGGTCACCAGGAGCAGCGTGGAGAAATGATGGACGCGTTGAATCAGGACCTGAGGGTTGGGTCCACCGAGCGCATCCAGAATCGCGGCAAGTTCGGCGTCCGTATCGGCAAGTACCCGCCCGTCTCGGCGCAGGTGCATGCCGAACAAGGTTCCCGAAGAGGAGTGCAGTTGGGCCCGTGTGTAGTAGCTCATGTTCACCCGACCCGCCGACTTCGAGCCGGCGGAATGGCTGACCAAAGTGAGAACGTCAATGTCCGACTCCGGAGTATGGTCGCCCCGAGCTCTGCTGCCATAGAGGAGAACGCCGATCGAGTTGGCGGGAACAAGAGCGACGACTTGCGAACTGACGTCCGCCTCGATGCCGAGTTCTGAGAGCCTGGCAGCAAGGCCGACCGTCGCGTTGCCCACGAAATGAGTCTATCGGACCGCCACGGCCGAGTACGAGTACGCCCACGATGACGTCTCCAGAACAACGTCATGCGTTTCAGGGGCCCCGGCTAAACTCCCCCTCCCTCCATGGCCGCTCCTGAGTTCGTTCATCTTCATCTTCATACTGAGTTCTCGCTTCTCGACGGGGCTTGCCATCTTGATGAGCTTGCGAAACACGCGAAGTCGATGGGGATGAAAGCCATGGCCATCACCGACCATGGCGCGATGTTTGGGGCGGTGGGGTGGGCGGCGGCCTGCAAGAAGGCCGGGATCAAGCCGATCATTGGGTGCGAGAGCTACGTGGCCATCGGGTCTCGTCTTGAGAAGAGCGGGACCGGCATTTCGAATGCCTACAACCATCTTGGGATGATCGCGACCACCAACGAGGGCTATCACAACCTGGCGAGGCTTTCGTCCATCGGCTACACCGAGGGCTTCTATCACCGGCCTCGTATCGACAAGGAGGTTCTGGCGCAGTACAGCAAGGGTCTCGTGGGTTTCTCGGGGTGTCTGGCCAGCGAGACTTCGCAGGCTTTGATGCGTGACGACGAGGCCGGCGCCATCAAGTCGGTGATGGAGTTCTGCGACATTTTCGGGAAAGACCGGTTCTATCTGGAGCTCATGGATCACAAGATCCCTGAGCAGACCAAGGTGAACAAAGGGCTCCAGCGTATCCACAAGAAGACTGGACTGCCTTTCGTGGCCACGAACGACGCGCACTACCTTCACAAGGACGACCACGAGGCGCACGCGGTGCTGCTGTGCATCGGAACCGGGAAGAAGCTGGCCGATCCGAATCGTTTCGCGTTCGAGACGGACGAGTTCTATGTGAAGACCGGGCTCGAGATGGAAGCGCTCTTCGGCCATGTGCCCGAGGCGCTTTCGAACACCGTGAAGATCGCCGACATGGTGGAGTTCAAGCTCGATACCAGTGCCAAGTTTCCGAAGTTCGACGTGCCTGCGGGCTACACCACCGAGACC
>JANMST010000200.1:0-3658 GCA_031389635.1 Acidimicrobiia bacterium
GTCTACGAGGAGTTCTGCGCCCGCTTCGTCGAAGGCGCCGAAAGTTGGAAAGTAGGGAATCCCCTCGATCCGACCACCCGGGTAGGCCCGGTGGTCTCGAAAGAGCACATGGACAAAGTCCTGTCTTATGTCGACCTGGCCGAGGAAGAGGGAGCCAAAAGGCTCACCGGCGGAAACCGTATGACCGATGGCGATCTGGGCAAAGGTAACTACATCGCTCCTACCGTCTTCGCCGACGTCGACAACTCGATGCGGGCCACCCGTGAGGAGATCTTCGGACCGGTGGCCGTGGTGATGCCCTTTGACGAGGTCGACGATGCAATCGCCATCGCCAACGACTCCCCGTACGGGCTGGCCGGCATGGTCTGGACCAAGAACCTCGACACGGCCCACCACGTCGCCCGCGAGGTCAAGACCGGGACGATGTGGGTCAACTGCTTCTTCATCCGCGATCTCCGGCTCCCCTTTGGCGGATACAAAGACTCGGGTATAGGTCGGGAAGGCGGCGAGTACTCGCACGAGTTCTTCACCGAGTCCAAGGCCGTTGTCATCAAGTTCTCCTAAAGACTCGATGGTTTGAAGGTGCGCGTATCAGCCGGCCCTCTCGCAGACATCTCCGAGAGCCAATGCCAGTCGATCGGCGACGGGCAGGCCGTGGTCGTGCGGGTCAACGGTGAGGTGGTGGCGTTTCCAAACCGCTGCCTCCACCAGAACTCACCTCTCGATGGAGGGCTCGTACTCAATGACACTCTGATCTGCCCGTTTCACTTCTGGCGGTACCGACTTCCCGCCGGTCGCCACATCGGTAGTGATATCCATCTGCCCCGCTTCTCGGTCGAGACGGTGAACGGAGAGGTGTTCGTTGAAGTCCCCGATCCCGAACCCCCGATCTCGGTCCGGGAGATGCTTCTCAGGCACGCCAGGGAATGGAAGCCGGGATCGTGATCAAAGCCGTGGTGTGGGATATGGGGGGAGTGTTCCGGCGCTATTTCACCGAGGCGATGGTCGATATCGGAAAGGCCGAGGGCTGGCCGCTGGAAATGCTGCCGCTAGGGCCCACCGGACTGGTCGACGACCCGGACTATCGGGCGATGACCGAAGGACGGATCGAAGAGTCCGTCTACCTGGAACGCATCCGCCAGCGCCTGACGGACGCTGGAATCGACTTCGACCCGATGAGCGACATCGACTGGGCGCAGGAGGGGAGGCCAGCGGTCTGGGAAGCTATTCGTATCATCGCTGCCTCCCCGCTATTCCAAGCCATCCTCACCAACGACGCCAGCAAGTGGTTGGGGGAAGGTTGGTGGCGCACCTGGGAGCCGATGAGGTACTTCGATGCGGTCATCGATGTCGCCTCCCTCCCCCTTCGCAAACCCCGACCCGAGCCTTACCTGGAGATGATCGAGCGCACCGGTTTCTCTCCGGATGAGTGTGTCTTCGTCGACGACATGCCCGTCAACTGCCGGGGGGCCGAAGTAATCGGGATGCATAGTGTTTGGTTCGACGTCCTCGACCCCGATCAGAGCGTGGCATCGCTGCTGAAGGTGATCGGTTACAACGCTGGCAAGGAATCTTCGTGAGCCGAGTCCTAACCGTGGCCGCGATGGAAGATCGCATCCGCCGCTACTTCGACGCTTGCAATGCCGCCGACGCCGCGGCCATCGCATCTCATTTCACCCCCGATGCGGTTCATTACTTTCCTCCCGGGATGTACGGGGGACCATTCGTCGGAGCCGACGCGATCGCCGACCGATGGGTCAACGCGGTCGCCGACCTCGGTTCGATGTGGACCGTTGATCAAGTCATCGCCGACCCGGCCTCGAACCGGGCAGTGATCGAATGGAGCCATTTCAAGACCAAGCAAGGCAAGGTTCTGCGAGGGGATGAGTGGTATCGATTCGACCCGGCCACCGGCCTCATCGCCGAAATCCGCGCCTACTACGCCTCCCCGCAGAGCCCCGACTTCGACCAACTGGAACTCGGCGGTTTTGACTATGAGGCGAGAGGCTATCCCATTCAGCCACCCTTCGAGCGGAAGGCATGATGCAGCCAAGCACCTGGCCACGTTGAAGGAGTTACGGGGCTCGGAACCGCCGCGTCACTTCGCACGAGCAGATCGCCCGGCCTTAGTCGCGTCACGGTGCCGGCCACCGTTCGCGGCCCCGACACGGGGCTCGGCGCCATCGCCTACACCTTCACGCGTTCCCCCGACTCCGCGGACCTCTCGATAGCGGCGATGACCTCATGGCGTCGGACGGCGTCGTCGAAGTCGGGCACGGTATGTGTCCCGTTGTCAGTGTCTGCCGCGAACGCGGCGTAGGCACGCCCAACGTTGAAGGCGGGCGAGTCTCGCAGGCTCGTGAGCCCGGGTCACTTCTGTTCCAGCGTCGCCGGCACAGCAAGCTCGGCGGGCTCTGTCCGCCCCTGTGCTCCCGCGACGGTCAGGGGAAAGATCCCGGGGAACGGGGCATCAGCGGTAATCCGGAGCGTACCGTCGGTTCCGTTGATCTCCCACAGGAAGCCGATGCCGCCGGCCACCGCCTCACGGACGTGAACGTTGGCGGTCGCACCGGAGGTGAGCCTGCCGATCACCGCGATCTGGTCGGGCGCCGTTTTCACGATCTCCTCGCCGGTCTCTTCGATGCGGATCAGTGGTCTTTGTAGATCCGACACGGCCGACAGTTCGGCGAAATCACCCAGGAGGAAGTTGAGGGTGTCGAGGCTGTGGCCGACCGCGACCGTGAGCAGGTTGGCGCCGTTTGTCTTGTCGAGCATATAGGCGTTGGCTTTGACCACGGCGTCGCCCGGCACCGACAGCCCGACCATGGTCGTAGACAGGACCTCGCCGACATATCCATCGCGGAGCAGCTCTTGGACGAATTCGATCGCCGGGGCCTGGCGGGCCTGCAACCCGACAACCGTGCGCACGTCCCGCTCGGCAGCGAGCGCCGCCATCGCCCGCGCGTCGTCGAGGTCGCAGCCAAGTGGCCACTCGCAATAGACGGCCTTGCCGGCGGCCAGTGCGGCGGAGACGAGCTCTCGATGGTGCGGGGCCTTGACCGTCACCGCCACCATGTCGATGTCTGGATGGGTCACCAGCTGCTCATGGTCCGAGAACACCATGCTCACTCCGAACTCGTCGCCCGCCGCACGCGCCGATTCCGCACTATGCGCGCTCAGTGCGCGGATTTCGTAGTCCGGCAGTGCCCGCAGTGCTGGGATGTGAGCGGTGGCGGCCCAACCCCGAGTGGGGCTGACGCCGATGATCCCGACACCTAGGGTCGATTCAGGCATTGCTACCGGACCCGGGGGCGCCGGGCAAGGCCGCGTCGCCGAGCGGCTGGTCGCGCTCTTTTAGCACCCCTTCATCTGCTTCTTCGGCCGACCGCAGGACCGTGCCCGCGACGACGAGCGCCACAGCCACGAGTCCGGCGCCTATGGCGAACGACAGCTGGTAGCCGTTCGTCAGAGCTTCCGGCTGGGCGACCGAACCGGCGAGCAGCCCGTTCGTATGCGACGCCGACAGCGAAGCGAGGACCGACAACCCCAACGCTCCACCGACTTGCTGCGTCGTCATGACCAGCCCGGATGCGAGGCCAGAATCTTGCTCGCTCGCGCCCGACACCCCGAATAACCGATAGGAAACTGGATTTTCAGG
>JANMST010000241.1:0-9681 GCA_031389635.1 Acidimicrobiia bacterium
CTCGGCCCTCCGATCTTTCATCATCCATCCTGAGATCTCGCCGCCGGCGACGATGAGGTAGACCCAGTCGGGCTCGTTGGCCAGAGCCAGATCGGTCTTCGAGGGATGACTCGGCCCGCTCGGATGGGAGTGGAATGCTCCGATGAGATCCCAGCCATTTGAGGTGGCGTGCCGCCACGAATGAAAATGCTCGGCAGGCTCGATCGTGAACGAAGTGGGGGAAGCGTTGGCATTGGTGAGGGGATAGACGAAGCGGACGGCGTCCGCCAGCCCGGCCAGCAGGCCGCAGCACTCTTCGGGCAAGGAGAACGCCTCGTGGACGCGGATGGCTTCGGCGGCCGCTGGCGGCAGCAGGAGGTGCCTCACAGGTGAAAAGGCACCCGGTCCCCGGCTGGAGCTGACAGAAACTGTTCCATCCATCGCGTGCTGGCATCCCACAGCAATTCGCGCCCGGTCTCATCCAAGACTGCCCGGCCCGGATCACGGAGGCCCTCGGGTTCCAGGTAGCCGCCTGAGCGGAGTGAGGGATCAGTGGCAGCTCTCACCAACTGCAAGGCGCCGGCGTCCGGTGGCACCATCCGCCGCGTCAAGATCGCTCTGAACGGCTGGGGGATCCGCCGCCAGAGGCCGGTCGCGACCAGGCCCGGATGAACCGCCAGGGACGTCACGGCCGGGTTCCTCCCGGCCAACTGGACCGACATAGCGGCCATTGCTGCTTTGGAGTGGGAATACTCCCTCCATCCGAAGAAGCTCCGGGTCTTGCCCAGGGCCAGGCCCGGGTCGAGCTGCGGAGTCGCGTAGTGCGCGTTCGATGTCACATTGATCACTCTCCTGATCGGAAGCCTCGCCTCCAAGAGCAGGGATGTGAGGAGAAAGTGGGCGAAATAGTTGACGCCGAACGCGAGTTCGAAACCGTCGAACGTCACGCCCCGTCGTCCGGCGGTGGCGGCATTGTTGATGAGAATCAAGTCACCATCGATGCCGGAGTCCTGGACGATCAGGCCCGCCGCAGCCGCCACCGAGGAAAGCCGGCCGAGGTCGGCTTCTATCAATTGATGGACGGCTCCCTGGTCGTCGAGGTCGGCTCGGACGGCTCGGTATCTGTCAGGTGATCGGCCCACCAGGACCAGTCGAGCCCCCAGTGATGCCAGCTGGGTCGCAGCAGACCGTCCGATTCCGCTGGAAGCGCCAGTGATGATCACTGTCGAGCCTGTCAACGCGGTCCAGTCGTCAAAGCTCGGCCTCGAGAGCCGCGAGCAGAGCCTGGTACTGGTCGAGGTCGTTGTACGAGGCCGCCGAGATCCTCAAGCAGTGTTGCGGCCAGCGGGGCCACGGGAACACCGGAACCTGGATTCGGTATTTGTGGAGCAACCGCAGGCCGAGAGGATCGAACTGGCCCGACATCTCTTCTTTGCTGTCGGGGATGGGAACCGCCGCCAGGGACCCGATCATCGTGTCGGGAGCCGGTTGGTCGATTGCCAGAAACTCGCACAGCAGATCTCTGGCCGCAAGGGCCAGGCTCCGGTTGTGGTCCATCGTCCCGGCCAGGCCGTTCGGGTAGAGAGAGCTGAGAAAGTCGATGGCGGCGGGGACGGAAAGGTGTGGCGACGGGTCGTCGGCGCCCATGTAGTCGAAGAGGAGGTGGAAGCGGGGGCGGTCGGTGCGGGGGTCATTCCAACCGTGGCTGATCACCGGCGGAACGAGGCTGTCACCGAGGCCGGACCGGGCCCACAGGAAGCCCGAGCCTGTCGGCGAGCACAACCACTTGTGGCAATTGCCGGTGTAGTAGGAAGCGCCAAGGCGGTCGAGGTCGAGCGGAACCATCCCCGGCCCGTGGGCTCCATCCACCATCACAGTGACCCCTCGGGCCTCGAGGGGAGCGACGATGTCCTCGATCGGTAGGACGAGTCCGGTCGGAGAGGTGACGTGGTCGATGAGGACGAAGCGGGTTCGGTTGGTGACCGCCGCCAACAGCGAGTCGACAACCTGGTCGGGAGATTCGAGGGGAAACGGAACATCGGCAATCACAACGGTCGCGCCCGACCGCGTTGCTGCGTACTCGAGGGCGTTGCGACAGGCGTTGTAGACGTGGTTGATGGTCAGCAGTTCGTCGCCCGGCTCGAAGGCAAGTGAACGCACGACCGCGTTGACGCCCATCGTCGCGTTGGTGATGAAAACGAGATCGGCCGGGTGCGCTCCAACCAACGCGCATAACCGGGCGCGGGCTTCATCGAGAGCCGGCTCGAAGATCTCCATGACGAAGCCGGTCGGATTCGCCTCCATGAGTCGACGCCACCGATCCTGCTCGTCGAGCACCGGTCGGGGAGTGGCACCGAAGGACCCGTGGTTCAGCTGGACTATCTGAGGATCGAGGAGCCAGCTGTTCGAACCTCCTTTTGGCGCGGACATTCGACACCAGGAAAGCAGATCAACGAGTCAAAACCGGTTGGAGGGATGCTTATCGGCGTTTGTTGGGATGACGTGCAGGAGCCGGCGCCTCGAGCTGAGCCAGCACGTTGGAGAACTCGGGGCCCCAGCAGGGGACGAACTCGCGTCCTACCGCTTTTACGAGTCGCGAGATTGTGCCGTCCCGCTGATACCAGAAGACTTCGGGACTGATCGATCCAGGGCCGTCGACGAACCACTGGCTGCCGATCTCGATCATCCCGGCGACGGAGGCCGTGATCCGTTCGTCGGTGACCTCGGTGTAGATGAGAGCGTCGCGGCACGGCGCCATCGCCACCGCCCCGAAACGGTTCTTGCGTGAGAGCAGGTGATCGAGCGCCAGGAGGACACTCGAAGCGAAGAAGTTGGCGCGGACCCACACGATCTTGCTGTCGCCCCGGGCCAGGATCCTGCGCTCTCTGGGTTCGTCCCAGATCGTTTGTTGACGGGCGTCCTTGAAAGCACGATCAACGGACACACCCCAGGAGTCGATCTGAGATGGGGAGACAGTGATGCAACCGACCTCGTTGCGCATCATGAGGACTTCGTCGAGGCCGTCGCAGATTGGCCGATACGCAGCCCAGCCTGGTTCCGATCCGTCGGCGCTCAACCGAACCCGGAGATTGGGGCCGGCCTGTGCGTAGTCCGGCGGGAACTCGGGACTGATCGCGCCGAGCATCGCTAGCCGTTCTCCGATTCGCTCGATCCATTCGCCCTCGGGGATCGCCGCGAGCTCCTGGGCGAGGTTCACGAGGCCGTACACGCCGCCGCGGCGGTCCCGCACCGCCCACCCGCCCTCCAGCACTTCGACGTTGTCTCTTCCTAGGTGATTGAGGACGATTGACAACAACTGTTCGTGTTGGGTGGTGCTAATTGACGGCATCATCCAGGTGTACCGCCCAGCCTCGAAGAGGTCAATAGGGATGGTCGCAAACCCCGGCGGATTAGCTTCTCCCTGAGGCCATACCGAAAGGGCCCACATGGATAGAGCACAAATCGACGGGATTCTGATTGCGGCCGAGGCCGCGCTAGCTTCGGGCGCCAAGGTGGACCTCGGCCCGCTCGGCTTCTGGAAAGCAGTAACCGCCGTGAAGAAACAGCCCGAAATGGTTGGGATCTTCGCCGATCGGGTCGGCCAGATCGATCGCGAGGCGTTTGAGCGGTGGGCCCTGTTGAAGTTTCCGGCCTGGTTTGGCACGGGCCTGGCGATTGTCGCAACTGCCGGAGGATCAGCGTTGATCGCCGGTTCTGGCGGCCAGGACGAAATCATTCAGGGCCTCGGTTTGCTGACCGGCACGGGCATCATTCTCACCGCTACTCACAGTCTCGCTCACTTGTTGGTGGCCCGAATCCAGGGAATGAGAGTCATTTATTGGTTCGTCGGAACCGTCCGCAGACCCACCCCCGGGATCAAGATCGACTACGCCACCTATCTTCGAACTCCCGCCAGGCGACGCGCCTGGATGCACGCATCGGGCGCCATCCTCTCCAAAGTTGTGCCGCTGGTCGGACTCGGAGTCGGTTGGGCGAGGGGGGCTCCGACCTGGGCATTGATAGTCCTGGGCGTGCTCGGGGTTCTTCAGATCGTCACCGACGTGCTCTGGTCGACCAAGTCTTCTGATTGGAAAAAGTTCAATAGGGAGATGGCTCTGGCCCGGGTCGGCTAAACAGCAACCGATGCCGCTTCCCGTTGTCTTTCCCGACAAACACGTTCTGCATGTTCCTGATGGTGAGATCTGGGTCGGGGTCAGGATCGCAGGAACCGAATTGCCCTCGAGGGGAGAGGTCATCGCCTCCACCCTGCGCAAGAGCGGCTACCAGTTCTTTTCCCCCGAGCCGATTTCCCTGACCGAACTCGCTTCGGTGCACACTCCCGATCTAATCGATTTCCTGCGCACTGCCTGGGAGCGCTGGAAAGCATCTTCGTATCCGTCGGATCCCGGGCAGGACCGGGTGGTCCCGTATGCGTTTCCGTTGGCCGACATGACCTCAGGTCGGCGCCCGAGGAGGCCGGCTTCGGTTGGTGCCCTCACCGGCATGTTTGCGATGGACACCATGACCCTGATCGGGCCGGGCACCTGGGAGGCAGTAGAGAACGCGGCGGCGGCCGCCTTGACCGCGGCGGAGATGGTGGCGGCGGGTACGGCGGCGGTTTACGCGGCGGTGCGCCCGCCCGGTCACCACGCCGGGACATCCTTCTATGGCGGTGCTTGTTATCTCAACAACGCGGCACTGGCCGCCCGGAGGCTGGTCGATCGAGGTCTCGGGCCTGTGGTCGTCATCGATGTCGACGCCCACCATGGCAACGGCACCCAGCAGATCTTCTACGAGACAGACTCCGTGCGATACGGGTCCGTCCACATCGATCCCGGGGCCGGCTACTTCCCCCACTGGCTCGGCTTCGCCGACGAGGTCGGAGTCGATGACGGGCAGGGAGCCAACCTGAATCTGCCCCTCGATCCCGGAACTGGAGACGAGGCCTGGCTCAGAGGAGTCGGCCAGTTGACGACATTCGGTGAAGGCGCCAAGTCGATGGTGGTGTCTTTGGGAGTCGACGCCTGGAAGAACGACCCCGAGAGCCCGCTCCAGGTGTCGATCGATGGCTACACGCGAGGGGGGTCTCTCCTCGGCCAGATGGGGATTCCAACGGTGATCGTGCAGGAGGGGGGTTACGACCTCGGCGCCCTCAGTGATCTCGTGGCCGGGTTTCTCGACGGGTTCCAGCGCGGGTGATAATGCCGCGTGGCTGAACAATCCAACGATGCATCGAAGCCCGCTCCGACCGCGGTCCTGGTCGGGATCGGCGTTGCGACCGGAGTGCTGGCCGGCCTTCTCGGGGTGGGGGGAGGCATCATCATGGTCCCGGCCCTGGTGGCTGTCGGGTTCACGCGCCACCGCGCCACCGCTTCGTCGTTGGCGGCGATTCTTCTAATAGCGGTCGCCGGTGCCATCGCCTTCGGCGCCGCCGGGGACGTGGACATTTCAACCGGAGTCTTTCTCGGTCTCGGAGGTCTCCTCGGTTCCACCGTTGGCGCCCATTGGATGAACCGTCTCTCGGGCCGCAGCCTCGCTCGTATCTTTGGCGTGGTTTTGTTGGTGGCAGGGATCCGCATGACGATCGGTGGGGGAGTCGTGGAAGGGGGGTTCGAGCTCGCCCCGATCATCTCATTCGGGCTCGAGCTTCTGATCGGGGCCCTCACCGGAATCCTGTCGGGGCTGGCCGGCATCGGCGGCGGCATCGTGATGATCCCGGCGATGGTGCTACTTCTGGGGATTGATCAGCACACCGCCGAGGGCACCTCGCTGGTCGCGATGCTCTTCACCGCCGCCGCCGGGACGAGGGTCAATATCACGAATCATCACGTCGACTGGCGAGCGATGTGGATCCTCGGAGTTGCCGGCGCCGTTGTTGCTCCGCTTTCGGCCGTCCTCGCGCAGCGAATACCGGCCGACACCCTCGGTCAGATCTTCGGAGTGTTCGTGATCATCAACGCGGTGAGAACGCTGTGGAAAAGCCGCGCGGCGCCCAGCTAGGCCGCAGGGGGTCTTCTTTCTTTCGCGCCAAAACGGAGGGTTATTCGGTTTTCTTCAACTCCAGCGCGGCCGAGTTCATGCAGTAGCGCAGACCCTCGGGACCAGGCCCGTCCGGAAAGACGTGACCCAGATGACCGCCGCAGCGGGCACACACGACTTCGGTCCTCACCATGCCGAAAGCCGAGTCGGTCTCGGTGGCGACGCCCTCTTTCGAGAGCGGACGGGTGAAGCTGGGCCACCCGGTCCCGGAGTCGAACTTGTCCTTCGAATCGAAGAGCTCGGCCCCGCATCCGGCACAGACGTACTGCCCCGGGTCCTTCGAGTTCCAATACCGGCCGGTGAAGGCGCGCTCGGTCCCGGCCTCTCGCAGCACGTGGTACTGCTCGGGCGTCAACCGCTCCCGCCATTCCTGGTCAGTGAGCTTTTCCATGTTTCTCCTAAGTAGTCGAGCTCTGGTTCAACAACCGGGCGCCAGCGGAAGTTCCCGTCTTAGGCCGGTTCTAGGGCCACGACCGGGATCCGGCGGCTGGTTCGAGACTGATACTCGCCATAGCCCTGGTCGATGTCGTCGACGAACCGCTGATAGAGAGAAGCCCGCTCGGGGTCTTCCACCTCTCGCGCCACGATCGAAACCTTCCGACCGCCGATCATCACCTCGGCTCGCGGTTGGGCCGCGAGGTTGAGCCACCAGATTGGGTCCCGATCCTCGCCGACGTTGTTGGCCACGACGATCCACCGGCCGCCATCCTCGAGGAGGGTCAGCGCCACCGGCCGGGGCTCCCCAGACTTCCGGCCGACGGTGATCAGGAGAAGTTGTTTGCCCGGCCCCATTCGTTGACCGAGGCAGCCCTTGCTCATCTTCAGGATCATCCGATGGATCCTCCAAAAGGCCCGGAGGGCGGGGCTCATGCGAACCGCGGCCATCAGGTCACCTCGGCGCCGGACTCGCGAATTTCGGCGGCAGCCGCCTCACCATCGCCCGGCACGAGTTCGACCGCCGCCGTCAAGGGCAAAGGAACCAGGGTTCGGTAGCCAAGCCGGGCAGCATCGATGGCCGTCGCCTTGACGCAGTAGTCGAGGGCGAGACCGGCCACTACCACCGCCTCGACCTTCGCTTCCTGCAGCAGACTCCTGAGTTCGGTTGGGATCTCGGTGCCATCGACAGGGTCGCGCATCGAGAAGCCGGAGTAGCCGTCTTCGCCGTTGGCGCCTTTGCGGACCACCTTTCCCGTCTCAACCAGCGCCGGGTGGAACTCGGCCCCCCAGGTCCCGGCGACGCAATGCACCGGCCAGATCCCCCCGTATTTCTTGAAGTGGGGGGTCTTCTCGGGATGCCAGTCCTGGGTGTAGAAGACCGGCGATCCGGCTTTGACCGCACCGTTGATCGCGCGGTTGACCGCTCCGATCACGGCTTCTCCTCCCGTGACATAGAGCGACCCCTCCGGGTCGGCGAAGTCGTTCTGGCAGTCGACGACGATCAGGGCGGTTAGAGGAGTCCAATCGATCATGGGCAATCCATCTCTGCGTCGGTGTCCGATGAGACCTGAAGACCAGAACGAGGTTAGATATCCCGATGCAGAGTCTCGCCGGGGATGTCCTCCTCACAGATCAATACCAGCTCACGATGGGCCAGGTGTACTTCCGCGAAGGACTCCACGAACATCGAGCACGATTCGAGCATTTCTTCCGCAGTAATCCCGATTACGGCGGCCATCAAGCCGGGTTTGCCATCACCGCCGGGATGCGGACGTTTCTTGATTGGCTGACCACGGCCCGCTTCGACCGGTCCGAGATCGAACGCCTGGCCGCCCATCCATCCGGCAGCGGCGGGCGATTGTTCTCGAAGGACTACCTCGACTGGCTCGCGGCCAACGGTGACTTCGAATCGCTGGCCATCTCGGCGATTCCTGAAGGAAGAGTCGTTCACCCCGGGGTCCCGCTGACCATGGTGGAGGGTCCCCTCATCCTCGCCCAACTGATCGAGACGGCTCTGTTGAACCATCTCAACTTCGAGACGTTGATAGCAACCAAGGCGTCACGGATCTGGGAGGCGGCCCGCGGCGGAACGGTGCTCGAGTTCGGCACGCGGCGGGCGCAGGGGTCGGGCGCTCACTCCGTCGTCCGGGCTGCCTTGATCGGGGGAGCGGCCGGATCCTCACTGGTGGGCCGCTCCTACGAGCTCGGGTTCACTCCGGTCGGAACCCACGCCCACTCGATAGTGCAGGCGTTCATGGCCCTTGGCATGGGCGAACTGGGGGCGTTCCGAGCCTACGCCGAGGTGTATCCCGACGATTGCTTGCTCCTGGTCGACACGATCGACACGCTCGACTCGGGACTCCCGAATGCGATCACAGTGTTCGAAGAACTGAGGAAGCTGGGGCATCGGCCGGTCGGAATCCGGCTCGACTCGGGCGACCTCGCCCACCTCGCGGTCCGCTCAGCCGAGATGCTCAACCAAGCCGGCTTCGACGACACGTCGATCGTGCTGTCCTCGGAGCTCGATGAGATCACTATCTGGCAGATCATCGAGCAGATCCTCGATGAGGCTCCACGCTACGGAGTCAACGGTGAATCTGTCATCAAGCGGCTGATATATGGAGTCGGTTCTCGTCTCGCCACTTCGCAGGGGGACCCGTATCTCGATGGCGTGTACAAGCTCGCCGCCATCGAAGAGAAAGGCGAGTGGAGGCCGGCCATCAAGGTTTCCGATACTCCGGCCAAGGTGATGACTCCGGGTGCCAAACGTTCCTGGCGGGTGTACGACCAGCGTGGCATCGCCACCGCCGACCTGCTGGCCCTCGAGAGCGAGACTCCAGCGGCCCCACTCGAACTGCATCACCTGAGCCAGATCGGGGTGATCAGGCATCTGTCCGTCGAGCGGGTGAGTGCGATCGAGGAACTCGCCGAACCCGTCTCCATGTCCGATCTGCCGTCACCCCATGAAGAGATCGTCGTGGCCCAAAAGCGGAGGTTGGCCGACCTCGAGCGGCTCGATCCGGGTGTCCGACGATTGGTCAACCCGCACGTCTATCACGTGTCCCTGACGCCAGATCTGGCGAAGCTCAAACACGAAATGATCAGCCGCCACTCCGTTTGACGGAGCGACGGCTGAACATTCGAGAAATTCAGGATCAGGAACGTGGGAGGATCAAAACGATCCGTACGGATCGGGCGGAGGTGGAAGCTCGCTCTCGTCCTGTCGCCTGCGGAGGGCAGGAGCGATCAGGGCGAGGCCGATGAGAACCACGAGCACCGGCAGGGCCCAGCCGAAGAGGTTCCGGAAACCGTTGGTGAGGTCGAAAGGTTCCTCCGGGATCAGAAACAGCAGGCCAAGTCCGGTCAAGATGACCCCGCCGATCAGGGACCATGGGTCTAGATGATGTCGTTTCATTCGCGCTCTCCTTCGATCAGAATGATGTTGCCTTCGATGCTCTGAATGTTGAGTTCGATCACAGGGCTTCCGCTTGTGACCGAATCCGCCCGGACCGATCCTCCCTGGTCGATCTGGTCCTCACCGAACAGGTCGACGACTCCCAGGTCGGTGCGGGCTGCGACCCTGTAAGAGGTGCCCGCCGGCAGGATGACCGAGATGCTGAAGTCATTGGGCCGGCTCGCGCCCGCCACGCCGATGCCCCCGCCGCCGCGCTCGACCAGGCGCGGCATCAGCGCACCCCCGTGGTGTGCCAGAGGCGCCCGAGGCCG
>JANMST010000277.1:0-7375 GCA_031389635.1 Acidimicrobiia bacterium
TGGGCCCGCCGGGGAATGCGGGTCACCCTATTGTATCGGTCCGGGGGGCGCTACAAGTTGAGCAGGACGACCAACTTTCTTTTGTGCCCCCCAAGCCGGTTAGCCTCGTTTTTGTGCCTGTGATGAGGCCCGAAGTGGCGAAAATCCCCCCTTACGAGGCTGGTCGGCCAATCGAGGAGGTGGCGCGCAGCATGGGCCTCGATCCGGCCACGGTCATCAAACTCGCCTCCAACGAGAGTCCGATCCCTCCTTTTCCCGAGGTGATCGAGGCCATCACTGCTGCCGCCGCCGGCAGCAACCGCTATCCCGACAACGATTGGTTCCAATTGGCGGAAGCGGTGGCCAACCGCCTCCAGATCGATCCCGATCACCTGATGTTCGGGGGCGGCACCTCCGAGCTGCTTCGGGTCGCATCCCTGGCGGTTGGAGGCGAGAGAACCAGCGCGGTCTACCCATGGCCGTCATTCATCATCTATCGAATGGGCTCCGCACTGGCGGGCAGCACATCCATCGAGGTGCCCCTGACAGCCGACTACCACCTTGACCTCGATGCGATGGCCGATGCCGTTCGAGGCGATACCACCGTCGTCTTTCTCTGCAACCCCAACAACCCGACCGGGACCCATCGTTCGGCGGCAGATGTGACCGGGTTTATCGACTCGGTTCCGAAGCGCACGCTGGTGGTCGTCGACGAAGCGTATTTCGAGTACGTCACGGCTCTTGACTACCGCTCCGCTTTAGGCATGGCTCTCGAGCGGCCGAATGTCATCGTGCTCCGGACGTTTTCGAAGATCTACAGCCTCGCTTCGCTACGCGTCGGCTACGCCGTCGGTCAGCCATCGACGCTGGCCGATCTTCGGCGCGCCCAGGCTCCATTCACGGTGAGCGGTCTCGCTCAGGTGGCGGCGCTAACCGCCGTCCGGTATCCAAACCGGGTCGCCGAGAGAGCCGAGTTCAACGCAGGCGAGCGGAGCCGGATCGAGAAGGCACTGGGGGCGCGACAGGTCGAATACGTCCCGTCGCAGGCCAACTTCGTCTATCTACATCCTGACGGCATTGACGACCGTGCCTTCCAGGCGTTCCTCCACCTGGGTGTGATTGTCCGTCAGTTCGGTGGCGGATGGATCCGGGTGACAATCGGCTCGGTTGAGGAAAACGACCGGTTCCTCCAGGCTCTTGACTCGCTCGAATCTCCCACCTCCAATCCTGAGGTCGTCCCGGGGCTCTAACGTCGATAAATAGCGGCAGTGAGTGCCGATCCACACCTTGCGGGCAGTAGGTTGGCGGGCATGCCGAACCTTGAAGAATTCTGTCAGATCAAAGCGACCATGGCCCCGAGGATGTTGGGCAAGATGCCTCAAGGGGCAAGGATCGACTTCCCATTTGAGGGGACCGCCACGAGTTCTCATTGGGATGGTGAGCGTCCTGTCAAAGGGGTGGACTACGTCACCGTGCGCTCGGATGGTCACATGGACCTGGACATCCGCGCCACCATCGGCGAGAAGCGAGAGACGGTGGCCTATAGGGGATCCGGGGTCTCGATCGCCAAGAGCCCGACGGAAGCCCTTCCACAAGAACTGATCACCTTCCAGACCGGCAACGAGGACCTTGCTTGGCTCAACACCGCGGTTGGGGTGGGCCTCGGGGGCGGTGAAGGAGCAGCGATCTCCATCACGATCTACGTCGTCCGTGCCTAGGTTGCGGTTCGAATGATCGACACGATCGGCCTCCTGGCCGGATCGGGTTGGGCCGCCGGCCTAAACCTCTACCTTGTGACCTTTCTGCTCGGTCTGGGCGGACGCCTCGATTGGCTGGAAGTCCCGGCGGGATTGCAACGCACCGATGTGATGATCGTTGCCGGGATCCTCTACGCAGTCGAGTTCCTGGCCGACAAGGTTCCCTACCTGGACAACATCTGGGACGCGGTCCACACGGTCGTGCGACCTCTCGGGGCGGCCGCGCTGGGATATGTGATCGCAGGCGACTCGTCGTCGGTTGCCGCGGCCGTCGGTGCGATCCTCTCCGGGTCACTAGCTCTGTCGGCTCACTCGGCCAAGGCAACCACACGGGCGGCGGTGAACACGTCACCCGAGCCGTTCTCGAACATCTTCCTCTCCCTGGCAGAGGACGGCCTGGTCGCCGGACTGGTCGCGCTCGCCATTGCCAACCCCTTTCTCACCCTCGTCGTGGTCGTGATACTCACGGTTGGCGCCGTCTGGTTGACCGTCAAGCTGTTCGGCGTCATTCGCCGATTCCGGTCGAGATGGGCAGCCCGCCAGGCTGCGGGCTAAGACTCATCGTTAGCTCCCATGTCGATTCCCCGTGATCGCCGGTGGCGGCCGAGCCTGCTCGGCGGTGTTTCTCCTACCCAGAGACCTCTGCCGCTGGGGCTTGAGGCTTCGGCTCAGGCTCTGAAGTCGGGCTTGCGCTTCTCGAGGAATGCATGCATCCCCTCCAGATGAAGTGCGGTCCGGCCGAGTTCGCCCTGAGTGACTCGTTCGACCTCTAGAGCCGATGACAGGTTCGAGGCCGAGGCGTCGAGGAGGATCTTGCGGTTGGAGGCATAGGCGGAGGTCGGGCCCGCGGCGAAGTCGGCGCCGAGCATCATTGCCTCAGCCAGCAACTCTTCCGGTTCGACGATTCGGGCCAGTCCGAGGCTGGCGACCTCGTTGGCGGCCATTCGCCGGTTGGTGGCGGTGAACTCGATGGCGCGGGCGAGGCCAAGGTGATGAACCAGCATCCAGGTCGATCCGGTATCCGGTATCAGGGCCAATCCGATGAACGCGGAGAGGAAGAACGCCTCCGAGGACATGACTCGCAGGTCGCAAGCAAGGGCCAATCCGAGGCCGGCTCCCGCGGCGACGCCGTTGACCGCGGCGATGGTCGGAAAGGGCGCATCGACGAGTGCCCGCACCATCGGGTTGAACCGATCGTTGATCACGGACGCGAGATCGGGTCCGCCGGTCTCGTAGTCGGCCATCAGGTCGGCCAGATCGGCCCCGGCACAAAAGGCCTTACCTTCGCCGGTCAGAACCATTGCCCTCGCCTCAGCTCCGGTCCGCCCAATGGCCTCGACCAATTCCCGGCTGAGGTCGGCGGAAACCGAGTTGAACTTCTCGGGTCGGGAAAGCGTGACGACGGCCACCTCCCCTTCCAACCGATAGCTGACGCTCATAATCCCTTCTCGTTGCGACGACGGAGAGCAGGCTAGAAAAGTCTCAGGTAAGCGGAGGCAGGATCAGCAGGAAGCCAAACCCGTTCCTGCGTCCCACTTCCACTTCTTCTCCTACTGCTTACTGCTTGCTGCCTGCTGATAGGCTCGATGCGTGGCCGGGCCCTGGTTGCAAAGTCTCCAACTGGTTGCGCAACCCGACCTCCTGATTTCGAGCCCGGACCGCACCCTCGCCGAGATCGCCCCGATGCTGAACCAGGTTGTGGGAATCGACCTCGATTCCGGCGTCGATGTGCGCACGCTGAAGGCGGTGATTTCCTC
This sequence comes from Acidimicrobiia bacterium, assembly GCA_031389635.1. GTDB lineage: Bacteria > Actinomycetota > Acidimicrobiia > Spongiisociales > ZC4RG35 > DATEEG01. The sequence goes on from JANMST010000277.1 coordinate 3,494, forward strand.
CGACAAGGACGAGGTGATAGTTGCAACCCGGGTGGTGATCGGGTCCCAACCCGACCGTGTTTTTCAGGAACTAGAGCGGTTTTCGGTCGTCGAGGTTGCGCCGGGTCTGTCGGCCCGGCTCCCGTCCCAGCCCAGCCCGGCTGCCATCGTCGGCCTGCACGGCTTCGCGGAGACAACCGGGGCCGCCGACTCGTCGTTCTCAATGCAGATGATCGACGACTGGGGAATCGACGACGTGATGGGTACTGCGCTGGACCTGGCGTCGAGAGATGGGCGGGAGCTGGCCGTGTTGTTCGATCTGGCTGTTCTCGACCCAGCCTTCGACGGGGAGCGAACCATTCAGGGAGGGCTCGATCTGAGGAGGTTGTTTCGGGCGGCCAGAGCCTGTGGGCGTCGGCCGGATGTCGCGGCGGCGGGCTTCGTGAAAGCAGGCTCCGAGACCAACCTGGTTTACGCGGTCCTGTCCTTCTGTGCTGGACTGGCGGCCCGATGACGGACCAAGCACTGGGTCAGGTAGTGATCGACGGGGGACCTCTCTCACCGGACGATGTCGTGGCCCTGGCCTACCGGCGTGCCCGACCGATCCTCGCCCCGACCGTGGAAGGTCGAATGGCCCCGGCCAGAAGGGTCGTCGAGGCGGCAGTTGCCGGCGACGACATCGTCTACGGGATCACCACCGGCTTCGGTGCCCTCTCCACAACCCGGGTGAATCCAGAGGAGGCGGCAGAGTTGCAGGTAAATCTCCTTCGAAGCCATGCCGCCGGGGTTGGACCACCGCTGCCGGACGAACTGGTCAGGGCGATGCTGGCCCTGCGGGCCCGGACCCTGGCTCAGGGATACAGCGGGGTGCGGACCGAGATCGTCGCACGGCTGATTGAGATGCTCGACCTGGACCTCCTGCCGGTGGTGCCGTCGCAAGGCTCGGTCGGTGCTTCTGGCGACCTTGCACCGTTCGCCCACCTGGCGCTGCCTGTCATTGGCGAGGGCTTTCTGAAGGTCGACGGCAAAGCTGTTCCGGCGGCTGATGCTTTGAGGCAACGGAACCTCTCGCCGCTACGGCTCCGACCAAAGGAAGGCCTTTCCCTCCTGAACGGGACCGAGGGGATGCTGTCCATGGCGGTTCTCGGCCTCGACCGGGCCAGGCGACTGGCCCGCGCGGCCGACATCGCCTGCGGGCTGTCGGTCGAGGCCTTGCTGGGGTCGGCCCGGCCATTCCGGCCAGACATTCACGCTCTTCGTCCTCACCCCGGTCAGATCGAGTCAGCCCGACGGATCGCAGGTGTGATCGAGGGCTCGGAGATCGGGGCCAGCCATGCAGACGATTTCCATCATGCCGTTCAGGATGCTTACTGCCTTCGGTGCGCGCCCCAGGTGCACGGGGCGGTTCATGACACTCTCGGACATGTCGAGAGTGTGCTGGTTCGGGAACTGGGTTCGGTTGTCGACAATCCGATCGTGTTCGCCGAAACCGGTGAGGTGGTTTCGGGCGGGAACTTCCACGGTCAACCTCTGGCCTTTGTGCTCGACTTCATGGCGATAGCTGTGACCGAACTTGGGTCTATCTCCGAGCGCCGAACCGATCGCATTCTCGATCCCCAGCATTCGGTCGGCTTGCCGGCTTTCCTGGCCGCCCGTCCCGGGGTGAACTCCGGATACATGATCGCCCAGTACACGGCCGCGGCGCTGGTGGCCGAGAACCGGGTGCTCGCCCACCCGGCATCCGTGGAATCGATACCGACTTCCGGATCCCAGGAGGATCACGTTTCGATGGGATGGGGAGCGGGGAGAAAGCTCACCCCGGTCCTCGACAACACGGCGCGGGTTCTGGCCATCGAGTTGCTCTGCGCCGCACAGGGCCTTGAGTATCGAAGGCCAAACCGGCCCGGCCCGGTGGCCGGTCGCATTTGGCAGGCAATCCGTGAGTTCGTCCCGCCTTTGACCGACGATCGCTCGGTTGGCGCGGAGATTGAGGAAATGGCCGCTTTCATCGAGAGTGGAGGCCTTGACGAGACGGCCGGCCCGACCGTCTGACCAGGCCGAAAACCCTGTAGAAAGCCGTCCCGGCCACCGATATTTCAAAGGCAGGCGCCGATGCGATGTGCCCTGTAGTCCGCACCGGGTGTGTTGGACGCCGGAATAGATTCAAGCGGAAGGGCACCGGGCTCCCCGCTGATTGGTAAGCGGAAGGGCACCGGCCCCCCGCCGAATTAGAAGCGGAAGGGCACCAGGCCCCCCGTCGATGGAGGTCACGGATGAAGTTCAGCGGACGGCTTCAGATCGAAGCAGATCCCCGAAACTGGCTGAAGACTGACCTCAACCTGAACCAGGGTCGTCTCGAGCTCGTCAGCGGCGGTGACATTCTGGGTTCGTGGTCAACCGCCCAGGTCAAGGCCGAGCGAGTCGAGGGTGACCGGTTCCAGCTTCATCTCGGCGACGACCGAGCGGTATTCGCAGCCGACGATGCATTGGCTTTTTCGTACGAGGCACTTCCGGTTCTAGCCAAGAAAACCGTTCTCGCCACCGCAACAGGTCTGCGCGGAAAGCTGCGCAAGGGTCTGGCCGGGGTAGAGCGTCCCGCCCAGCCCGGGACCCAGGATTCATTCGAGCCCGCACCGAGCCCGGTCCCCGACTTTCAACCCGAGGAAGACCAGGTCGACGTCAGCGACGTTCCGCAGCCGACTCGCAAGCTTCGCGACCTCATCCAGGCTGCCGTCAGAAGCAATATGGGCGAGCCCGCCGCCCCTGAGGAGACCAACTGGTGGGGGCCTGAGTCCGCGTATCGGGAAAACAACTCCCCGGAGCCTGCTGCAGCTGACGCGGTCGATCCCGATCCCGAATCCTCCGAACCGGTTTGGTCGGAACCCGACGAAGTAGTGCCCTTCGCCGAGCCCGAAGCTGATGTCGTCCTGGAGCCGTCCGTCGAGGAACCGACCTTGCCGGATTTGCCCGAGATCGGCGACGACGAGATACACCCGGAACGGCCGACGTTCGATCTCTCGCCAATCTTCGCCGAGCCTGCTGCTTCCTATGAGACGATTGAGCGCGCTCGTCCTTCGCGAGGCCTACTCGACCTCGAAGGAACTGGATTCGAGAACGGCGAAACTCTGGGGGAGAGGCCGGCGGAACCGTTTGGGTGGATTCGTGCGGCCGAGGAAGCGATGCCCGCGGTGGAGGTCGAGCCACCGACGCAGGTTGTTAGGAGCCTCGACACTCTGATCGAAGAAGTACGCAACGGTGGCATGAGTCCCGCCCAGGTGGGCGCCGTCACCGATCTGATCAGAGCGATCGCCGAGGCCATCGAGGACAAGAACCGCCGCTGAGCGCTCGGGTCCGCCACCCGCTAGAGGGCTAGGGTGCCAACCGATGGTGATTCGAGCCCATCGGGGAACCGAGCTTCACACCAAAGGCTGGCTTCAGGAAGCTGCACTTCGGTGCCTTCAGAACAACCTGGATCCCGAGGTTGCCGAGAACCCCGAAGACCTGGTCGTGTACGGGGGCACCGGCCGGGCGGCTCGCAACTGGGAATCGTTTCACGCCATAGTGGCGAGTCTCGAGAGTCTCGAAAGCGACGAGACGCTGCTCGTTCAATCAGGAAAACCGGTGGGCATTCTCCGCACCCACCCGCTCGCTCCGAGAGTGCTGATCGCCAACTCTTTGCTGGTTCCCGAGTGGGCAACATGGGAGCACTTCTGGGAGTTGGAGGCAGCCGGCCTCATGATGTACGGCCAGATGACGGCGGGGTCATGGATCTACATAGGCACTCAGGGGATCCTCCAGGGAACCTTCCAGACATTTGTCGCGCTGGCCGATCTCCGATATGGAGGATCGCTGGCCGGGACACTCACCTTGACCGCCGGCCTGGGGGGCATGGGAGGGGCGCAG